>CAZDPP010000015.1:0-10706 GCA_964507495.1 uncultured Candidatus Saccharibacteria bacterium | reverse complement strand
TACATCTTCCTTGATGTTAAACCCCAGGTTGGGTTGGTGCGAGTGAGGGCGCGAGCCAGGCAGGGTGGCCAACCTCTCACGCATTTCGACTCCCAAGGGCTCGCATATCACGATCAAATTCATATGGGGTATTTGCATTTCTTCGCTGCAGCGGGAGGAAGCCTTGCGCACATCAACGCCAATAGAGGTGTCGACGAAGTGTTCAATGATTTTTTGCGCGAAGTTGAACGTGTTCTTGAACCGCAACCCTGAACCCAGCTCGCCCCCTACGGGGCGAGTTTTTTTATCGAGAAATGTTACAATGCGCCCATGAATCCTTATTCATCTATTGAAAACCAAGACAAGGACGTATTTAAGGCGTTAATGGGTGAAGAGGAGCGCGAGCGCGATGGGCTCGAGCTTATACCGTCTGAAAATTATGTCTCCAAAGCAGTACGTGAGGCAAACGGCTCAATTTTTACCAACAAATATTCCGAAGGCTACCCCGGCAAACGCTATTATGGTGGGCAGGAGTTTACCGACCAAATTGAACACTTGGCAATCGAGCGCGCAAAAGCACTCTTTAACTGCCAATTTGCCAACGTGCAGCCCCATGCAGGAGCCCCTGCAAATATTGCAACCTATTTTGCGCTTTTGGAGCCCGGCGACACTATTATGGGTATGGACCTTAGTCACGGCGGGCACTTGACCCACGGCCACCCCGTGACCTACATCACCAAAATCTTCAACTTTGTGCGTTACAAGATGAAAAATATTGAAACAGGGGAGATCGACTACGACGATATGCTCGCGGTCGCCAAGCGCGAAAAACCAAAAGTTATCATGGCAGGATTCTCGGCGTACCCGCGCGAGCTCGACTATGCTAAGTTTGTGGCGATTGGCCGCGAGGTCGGGGCCTTGGTTATTGGCGATATGGCACACATTGCCGGACTTATTGCCGGTAAGGCTGTCAAAAATCCATTTGAGTTTGGTTTTGATATTATTTTGACCACAACACACAAAACACTTCGCGGTCCTCGCGGCGGGATGATCCTCACGCGAGAGTCGGAGGAATTGGCGAAAAAGATTGATAAATCCGTTTTTCCAGGATTTCAAGGTGGGCCCAATATGAGCGCTATTGCAGCTAAGGCGGTTGCGTTTGGTGAGGCGCAACATCCGTCGTTTCAAATATATGCCGCGCAAATTCTCAAAAATGCAAAAGCGATGGCAGAGGTGTTCCGAGCACACAATGTGCGTATGATAACGGGCGGTACAGACAATCACCTTATTGTGGCCGATGTGTACGGTAGTTTGGGCGTTACGGGACAAGAGGCAGAGACACTTCTTGATTCTGTGGGGATAACGCTCAACAAAAATATGATAGCGGATGACCCGCGCAAACCCATGGACCCCTCAGGTATTCGCTTTGGCACGCCGGCAATTACTACGCGTGGGTTAGGGGAGGAGGAGAGTGCGCGTGTGGCCGAGATTATGATCGCGGCTTTGCGCGAGAAGGATGATATGGTGGCCCTTGCGGCGATGCGCGAAGAGGTTCGCGCCCTGTGTGCAAAATTCCCCGTGCCAGAGACGTTTGTATAATATCTGCTATACTTGACTCGGACCACTGTAAGGGAGGTGTTGAGAGCCCTCAGGCTAAGTAAGCCCGCACCAGACGTCAATGTGTCTGCGGGTGACGTGAACTCGAGGGCCGCCAGGTGCAAGGCGGCCCTCTTTGCGTTCATACGATACAATAATAGCAATGCGTGTAGTTACTCAAAGAATTGCTTCGTGGTGGGCGCGGCATGAGCGTGTGGTAGGGTGGCTGTCCTTAGTGGGCGGTTTTTTATTTGATCTATTCCTCGCCACAGGCCCGGAAAGTATTACCGACAACATACTCCTGATTTCATATTTGTTGCTTGCAGCTACGATTATTGTGCTACTCAATATTCGTTCGCGTGTGCAGATGGAACGCAAGAGTCTCACCGAGCCACTACTCCTTTTGTTTGTGTTGCAATTCTGTTTTGGAGGTCTGGCGAGCAATTTGATTATCCTCTATGGTAGGAGTGGTACCTGGGGCAGTAGCGCACTTTTTATCGCACTACTCGTTGCGTTTATTTTTGGAAACGAGTTTCTTAAGAATCGGTATGCAAAACTGCAGTTTAATGTTGCGGTCTATTATTTTCTACTCTTGGCTTATGTGACGATTGCGATCCCGACTTTTTTCTTGCATGCAGTGGGTGTGGGCGTGTTCGTGGTTAGTGGCATTGTAAGCCTTGTGATTATCGCACTTTTTCTTGCAGCTATGTATGTGTTTGTATTTAAGCGTAAACAGACGCGCCATATGTGGGAAGTGTCGGTGTTGGTGCTCGTCATCTTTTTAATTTTCAATAGCCTCTATTTTCTTAATATAATCCCGCCAGTACCGCTCTCACTCAAAGAGGGTGGGATGTATCACACAATCGCGCGCGAAAGGGTTGGCACATATGTTGCCACCTACGAGCCCGCGGCGTGGTATGCTTTTTGGCGCATCACTAGTTCAACCTACACTTCTTCAGGGCAAGATGCCTACTGTTTTAGTGCAGTCTATGCGCCGAGCAATCTCTCCACGTCAATTATTCATCGATGGGAGCAATATGACGATATATCGAAAAAATGGGAGACTCGCTCGCTCGTTTCGTTTCGGATAAATGGAGGGCGAGAAGGTGGATATCGCGGGTGGAGCAATAAAGCGGGCCTGACAGCGGGGAGTTGGCGCTGCAATGTAGAGACTGAACGCGGGCAACTCATCGGCCGCATCTCGTTTACTGTTGTTGAGGCTTTGACCACCCCCGCACTCTCAACGACGAAGCTTTGACAACATAGATTTTCGTGTTAAGTTGGGCCAGGCTCAACATCGTTCCTCAGGAGGGGAAACATGGAAATCAATATTCCGCCGAATCCCGGCTGTCCGTTCGAGGCAGAAGGTCGTCGAAATAACACCATCCATACAGTAGCCATTAAGACCGGCCCAGAGTATGCTGGCGGCGTCATACGAGACGCGCTCAATACGTTTTATAATGATAAAAAAATCATCGGCCTCGAGCTCGTGCTTCCGGAGAGTGTGCTGGTTGGTTGCACGGACATTCATGGCCTTGCATGGGCTATTCTGCCGTACCAGTGTGCTGTGGTGGCGGCAGAAGTTGATTATCGGTTGCGCCCTTTCCTGAAATATCAAGTCACACCTGGGCTGGTGAGGAGCATATCAGAAGAGCAGATGCCGTATGCCTGTATGGCGTTGGGCTTCATGGATCTCATGGTGCGCACCGGGGGTGTTTGCGATTCGATGAACCACATTGCTCGGTGGTTGTTCGACGAGGTGGGGAGACCATCTCTCGAAAACAAACGGTCTTTGATCTTAATGGTGGGTGCTCCTAGATTCGATACTCCCCCATTGTCGATATCCTCGGGCGCTCTTTCGATTCTGTTCGAGCAGCGACCCGAGTGGGAACCAGATCCAAGCCGGAATAAAAATCTGTTCAGCCTGGTTCGGTGCCCGTTCTACCCACCGACGTTTCCGCGCTTTAGTGAGCGTGTGATAATCACTCTGACTCGCGAGGCTCATTTCGCCACAACTCGTAAGGAATTGAGGAACGAAATACGACTTAAGGCAAACACGCCGCTTCTGCAAGCTGGTGTAGCCATGAAAGACGTAAGAAGTTTCAAGCTTCCTGCTGGTCTTTGGATACCCAACTGAGGGTGTGCAGCATAGACGCCACAACATAGTGGCGTTCTTTTTATTTAGAATATTTCTGCTACTGTAGACTACATGCAAGAGGAGATTTATAAGGCAATACAGCAGGCGCTTGCGGCCCTCGGGGTCGAGGGTGTGGAGTTTGTAGTCGAGCGCCCCGCCAACTTGGCGAATGGGGATTATGCAACCAACGTTGCGCTTATTGCTGCAAAAAAGTTAGGAAAGAATCCAAAAGAAGTTGCACAGCAGCTACAGGAGAGACTTTCAGTAGATAGTGTCGAAAAAATAGAAGTTGCTGGCGCTGGGTTTATCAACTTCCACCTTTCGCGCGAGGCTATTGCGAGCGAGGTACAGAAAGCCGCAACTAACGACTCGTGGGGGAAGAATGATTTGTACAAAGATCAAAAAATAATGGTCGAGTACACCGACCCGAACCCATTTAAAGAGTTCCATATTGGACACTTGATGAGCAACGCCATTGGTGAAGCTATCGCTCGCACGCTCGAGGTCGCCGGCGCCAACGTTATACGCGCCAATTATCAAGGTGATGTGGGGCCGCATGTAGCAAAAGCGATTTGGGGGAAAATGCAAAACCCGGATATTTCGTGGGGCGAGGCATACGTCGCAGGGAGCGCTGCGTATGAGGACAACAAGGCAGAGATTGATGCCATAAATAAAAGCGTATACAAAAAAGACAATCCAGAAATTACTGCTTTGTATGATGCAGGGCGAAAAGAATCCCTGGCGCATTTTGAGGGTATCTACAAAAAACTCGGTACCACGTTTGACCACTATTTTTTTGAGAGCGAGACAAGTAACCTTGGGCTCGAGATTGTGCACAAACACCCCGAGGTATTTGTAAAAAGTGATGGAGCTATTGTTTTTAAGGGCGAGGATGTTGGGCTGCATACGCGAGTGTTTATAAACTCTCAAGGTCTTCCAACGTATGAAGCAAAAGATCTTGGTCTGCTATCACTAAAAAAGAAAAAAGAAAATCTTGATGAGTCTATAACTGTCACGGCAAACGAGCAGAACGAATATTTTAAAGTAGTACTCGCCGCAGCAAAACAAATCCCTGAGCTGGCTGATATTGCAAACAAAACAAAACATATCTCGCACGGCATGATGCGATTTGCACAGGGTAAGATGTCATCTCGCCGGGGTAATGTGATCACGGGTGAGTCGCTCTTGAGTGACTTGCAAGAAGCTGCGAAAGAAAAAATGGCGGGGAGAGAGTTGCAAGACGCTACAAAAGTTGCCGAGCAGGTGGCGGTGGGAGCAATAAAATATACAGTGCTCAAACAAGGAAGCGGCAAGGACATTGTCTTTGATCCTGAGAAATCACTCTCGCTTGAGGGCGACTCGGGTCCTTATTTGCAATATGCGCTTGTTCGCGCGCGGTCTTTGTTGCGCAAAGCGTCGGACGCTGCAGTAACTGAAGATGTTGCGCCACAGATTAAAAATATTGAACGAGTGTTGGTGCACTATGTAGAGGTTGTGGAGCGCTCATCGCGTGAGATGGAGCCGCACTATCTTGCTACGTACCTTACAGAGTTGGCTTCTGAGGTTAATAGTTGGTATGCAAACGAGCGCGCCATTGTGGATGGAGAAATCGCAGGACATACGCTCAAATTGATACAAGCCACAGAGCACACTCTGGCTCAAGGTCTCAACTTGCTTGGTATCCCCACTCCCGAGGAGATGTAAGTAAAAAAGAAAGAGCGCATTTGCGCTCTTAGAAAGGAATATCATCGCTCTCAAATCTAATCCGTGGCGGGAACAGAGGAACTGAGTCATAGATTGGTCCTTCATATCCATTGTGGCAGAACAAGGCACTTCGTTGCTCCAAGTACCACGCGTGCGCTGGTCCAGGTTCAGACCACTTCTCTTTTGAGCGTAATTTTTTGTTGTGGATTTGAATCACGCCGCCAAAATATTTTCCGCGAATTTCCACTCCCGAGGGTAGGTTGGGCTGCACTTTGCGGCCCCGATTCTGCCGGTTCGTTATGTTTACCCCTTGAGTCGTCGCCTGCAAGTTTGTGTGGCGATTATCAAGCGACAAGCCGTTGCGATGGTCGACGACAACAGCAAGACCAGCTTTGGCGATGAATCGGTGTAGATATGTCGTATATCCAGATGAATCACGCTTAGCATAGAACTTCAACACTTCGCCCGTCTCACGATGCTTCTGGATATTTATTTTCCATCGCCCCAAAGCTTGACAGCTATCAAAATGTTCTATGCTCACAAGGGAGAAATAGCCCTGCGTCAACATAAGAGGCTGCCATCCGAAATAATCAGGGTCGAATGTTGTCCAGTCATAATTGTCGTATATGAAGAGGCCTTTGTGTTGCTGCTCTCTCAACTTTTGTAGCCGGAGTTGTTCTTCGGTGTAGGTGGGCGCGAGCTCATGAGAGACCGGCCCATCCAAAGACCAGTCATACATGCCAGAGCTCCTTGATATGAAAGTACGGTCGTCTCCTGCATTACATGGTTGCAAGTTGTATAAAGCTTGTCAATTTGTATGCAAAAGAAAAAGCTGTCGGAACTCCGACAGCTTAGACGGCGCCTTCGTGCCGGTCGCGCACTTTGATGTAGGCGACCTGCGCATGTTCGTCAAAGTGTGGATTGGGAGGACGTTTTCGCGTATAGTCATTTGGTATGGATAACGTCAAACAGGGTGGGGAAGAGCTTCATCGTGTCCCCGAAAAACCTAAGTCCGATTTAGCAGCGCGTGAGGAGGCTGTTTTGGCTTTTTGGAACGAACAGGAGATTTTTAAAAAGTCGCTTGAAAAGCCGGCTCCAAAAGGCGAGTTTGTGTTTTATGACGGTCCACCGTTTGCAAATGGCCTTCCGCACTATGGCCACATTCTTGCAAGCGCTATTAAAGACGCTATCCCGCGCTATCGCACCATGCAAGGCTATCGAGTGCCACGCCGCTGGGGATGGGATTGCCACGGACTCCCGGTTGAAAACTTGGTTGAAAAAGAGCTTGGGTTTAAAACCAAACGCGACATCGAGGAGTTTGGTATCGCCAAATTTAATGCCGCAGCACGCACCAGTATCATGAAGGATGTTGCTGACTGGAAGCGCATTATCCCGCGCATGGGCCGCTGGGCCGATATGGAGAATGATTACAAAACCATGGATGCCTCATACACTGAGTCGGTCTGGTGGGCGTTTAAAAATCTCTACGACAAAAAGCTGATCTACGAAGGGTTCAAAGCGATGCACTTGTGCCCACGCTGCGGCACTACGCTTTCAAACTTTGAAGTTGCGCAAGGTTATCAAGATATTCAAGACATTTCTGTGATGGTGAAGTTTCCTTTGGTTGATGAGCCAGAGACATCGCTTTTGATATGGACAACAACCCCGTGGACGCTGCCTGGTAATAGTGCTGCTGCTGTGAATGCGCAAGCAACATATGTAAAAGTGCGCACCGACGAGGGCTTTGTGGTGGTGGCAAAAGACTTGGCCAAAAAGATTTTTGGCGAGGGTGTCAAAATATTTGGCGAGATGGCGGGTAAGGAGTTGGTAGGCAAAAAATATCATCCACCTTTTGATTACTTTAAAGAGGCACTCCACAAACACAAAACACACGCCTGGAGAGTCTACGCCGCGCCATACGTGACGCTCGAGGATGGTACTGGCATTGTGCATCTAGCACCTGCCTTTGGCGCCGAGGATTTAGAATTGGCACAAAAAGAGAAAATCCCACTCATCCACCACGTGACCGAAGAAGGGAAGTTTGTCGCGGCTGTTGTAGATTTTGCGCATTTGGCCGTAAAGCCAAAAGGTCGCCACATGGAAACTGATGCAAAGATTGTCGAACATCTTGAGAATCGAGGGTTGCTTTTCAAGCAAGAAAAAATTTCGCACTCCTACCCGCACTGCTGGCGTTGTGATACACCCCTGCTTAACTGGGCCTCAAATTCGTGGTTTGTAAAAGTCTCGAGTATTAAACATAAGTTGCAGGCAGAGAATAAAAAAGTGGCGTGGGTGCCCGAGCATGTGGGGAAGGGTCGCTTCCAAAATGGTCTCGCAAGTGCGCCCGACTGGGCCATCTCGCGTTCACGCTACTGGGGCGCGCCTATCCCTGTGTGGCGCAATACCAAAACAAAAGAGATAAAAGCAGTTGGTTCGGTGGAAGAGTTGCTCAAACTTGTGCGCCGTTCGGGCAACACATATTTTGTGATGCGCCACGGCGAGGCTTCGAGTAATGTCTCAAATACTCTCGACTTCGAGGGTCGTACTGATAACCATTTGACCGAAAAAGGTAAAAAAGATGTTGCACAGGCCGCAGAGATGTTGGCCAAAAAAACCAACATAGATATGGTGGTCTACTCGCCACTGGTGCGCACTCACGAGACAGCTGAGATAATTAAAAAAACATTTGGTCTGCGTGATTCGGCCGTCATGGCCGACGAGCGCTTGCGCGAATATAACCCAAACGAAACACCTCTTGAGCTGCGCAGGCGGGTAGGGGAGGTGTTGTTTGATATCGAACGCCGTTACTCGGGCAAAAAAATATTGATGGTGACCCATGAGGCGCCTGTGCGCCTCATGCGAGAGGTTGCAGCTCGACAGCCACTCAACTCAAGCAAAAAAGATGGAGAGTCTTTGAAGACTGCCGAGATACAGGAGTTTGAGTTTACACTCTTCCCACACAACGATGACTACAATGTCGACTTGCATCGCCCCTACATCGACGAGGTACCTCTTGGGGATTCGATGCGTGGAGAGTGGAAGCGTGTGCTCGACGTCTTTGACTGCTGGTTTGAGTCGGGCTCGATGCCGTTTGCATCCAAGCACTATCCGTTTGACAAAAAAGTATTCAATCCAAAACGTGCGCTCGGCTTATTTCCCAAGGGGTACCCAGCCGACTTTATTGCCGAAGGTCTCGACCAAACACGCGGATGGTTTTATTCGCTCATCGTGCTTGGTACAGCATTGTTTGGCAAAAGCCCGTATAAAAATGTGATTGTGAACGGTTTTGTGCAAGCGCAAGATGGTCAGAAGATGAGCAAACGCCTCAAAAACTACCCCGACCCAATGGATGTGGTGGAGAAGTTTGGTGCAGATGCCCTGCGTTACTACATTCTTTCGTCGTCGCTCGTGCAAGCAGAAGATCTTAACTTTGCATTGCGCGGAGTAGAGGAAGTTTCAAAAAAACTTTTGATGCGCTTGGACAATGTGCGCAGTTTTTATGATCTATACACCCCAACACAGGAGTCCTTGGCTAAGTCGGTTGCCGAGCCGAAGACCGAGGTCAGAGACTTAGCCAAGGACTCTCACAAGACTTTGTCTCAGACCCAACACGTGCTGGATGCATGGATCCTCTCGCGCTTGGGAGAACTTGTGCGCGATACAACAGCAGGGTTTGAAAAGTATGAGCTCGATATGGCAACGCGCCCATTGGCCGGATTTATAGATGACCTCTCAACCTGGTATCTACGCCGTTCACGCGATCGTTTCAAAACTGATGGTGCAAATAAAGCGCAGGCACTCGCGACGCTTCATCATGTGTTATTCACTGTGTCACATGTGATGGCGCCTATCATGCCGTTTTTTGCTGAAGATTTGTTTAAACGAGTAAGGAATGAGGATGATGCGGAGAGTGTGCATCTTTCAAATTGGCCCGTCGCTCCTGCTATAAACGCGCAGTTGTTGAAAGATATGCAGATGGTGCGGCTCGTGTGCTCGCACGCACTCGAGGTGCGCGAAAAAGCGGGGATGAAAATCCGCCAACCGCTTGCCATGCTTAAAGCAAAACAACTCCCCGTCGACCCAGCACTGCGCGCACTCATCGCTGATGAGTTGAATGTTAAGGAGGTTCTGGAAGATGCGACGCAAACAGAGAGTGTCTGGCTCGATACAAACCTCACGCAAGAATTAAAAGAAGAGGGGATGGTGCGCGACTTGCTGCGCCGCATACAAGACTGGCGCAAAGAGCAAAAACTGCAAATGAATGACCGTCCATCGTACACGCTTGAAGTCACGCCAGAAGAAAAAGCGGTTGCTGAAAAAAATAAATCAAAATTGATAGAGCAGACGGGCCTTGCAACACTCACTATCATGCTCAAACAAACAGTAGATGCATAACATATATATCACCGACGCTATTGTACTCAGCAAACGTGGGGTAGGCGAAGCAAACACACTCGTCTCACTGTTTACAAAAGAGTTGGGGTTGGTGCGTGCCTCTGCTCGCTCGGCACGGTTTGAAAAATCGAAGTTGCGCTATGGTCTCGAGCCTTTGACCCAAGGTAGGTTTTCTATGGTGCGCGGCCGACACGAGTGGAAGTTGACCGGGGTTGAGAGACTTTCGCGCGACTATATCTCGCCTTCGTTTACGTCGCGCCAACGCATGGGCCGCTTAGCTCGGCTCTTGCTTCGCCTTATACACGGAGAGGAGCCAGTGCCCGAGTTATATAACACAGTGGCAGAAGGGTTTGAGTACGTATCGCGCGCTACAACCGAGCAAGATGCTGAGAATATCGAGTGTGTACTCGTGCTGCGCATCCTCTCGCACTTAGGCTATTTGCCGCAAACTCCCGAAATTATGCCGTTTGTCGACACTCCGCCAGCTGGTAGATTCTTCTCGCTCGAGCTTGCCGCCGAAGTCGCTCGCTCACGCGCGTTTCTCATCCGCGCCATCAACGAATCGCTTGGCGCAACCGGGCTCTAATACAAGGGTTACCCTTGTATTTTGTTGTCAAGGTTGAGCACTATACATCAATTGCCCTGCGTGGTTGAATTATTGTATATGAAAAACACTCGCGGTTTTGTTATCCCTCCATTACTCGCAATTATTGGCCTATTTTTGGTCGGCGGAGGGGTGTATATCTATTCGCAACAACCCAAAATCTCAGACAGTGATTCGCAAACTTTTGAAAGCAAAGAATTCAGTTTTCGTCTTGAATATCCTGCAGAATTCGGCAATTTAAAGAAGGTACATAAAATTGGCCTCCTCTTGGAGGGCGGGCAAACAAAAAAT
>CAZDPP010000014.1:7730-11731 GCA_964507495.1 uncultured Candidatus Saccharibacteria bacterium | reverse complement strand
TTTTGTGAGCTATCAAGTATTGCTTTTCTACAAATACATCACCATTGAGAACCCTGAGGAATTGGCGGCGCAGTTTCGCCTTTGGGCGCATAGGTATCAACTGCTTGGGCGGGTTATTGTGGCCGCCGAGGGGATAAACGCCACGCTCGAGGGCACAGTGGATGATACCGAGAGTTTTGTAAAAGAATTTCTAAAAGACGAGCGATTTGCCGATGTGCAGATCAAGCGAAGCGAGGGTAATGGAAAAAATTTCCCCAGACTCTCGGTCAAGGTACGCAACGAAATTGTCGGTACACATTTCCCCGCGCATATAGACCCACGGGTCAAAACTGCGTCGTATCTCTCGCCTGAGCAATTGCGTCAGTGGTACAAAGAGGGTAAAGACTTTGCGGTCATCGACATGCGCAACAGTTATGAGTATGCCTTGGGACACTTTAAAAACTCGATTGATCCAGGCATGCAGGCCTCGCGCGAGTTGCCGCACGTTATAGAAAAACTTGCACCGCTCAAAAACAAAACCGTACTCACTGTGTGTACGGGCGGTATACGATGCGAAAAAATGTCCGCCTATCTGCTCGAAGAGGGTTTTAGCGATGTGTACCAACTTGATGGTGGTATGCATAGCTATATGGAAAAATATCCCGGAGAAGATTTTAGGGGTGCGCTCTACACATTTGATGCACGAAGAGCTATGAATTTTGGATCTGGCGAGACTGAGCGCGAGATAATCGGCACGTGCTATTTGTGTGGTGTCTCGACCGAAAACTACGTCAACTGTGCGAACAATAAGTGTCATCTGCACTTTTTGGCTTGTGATGCGTGTGCAGGCGAGGGCACGGTATACTGCAAGAGTGATTGCGCGCCTCAATAACTATGCACTATATACAGCTTTAGGACTCCTGGTGCTCAGTATGGGTGTGGTGCTTTATGTGTTTGCTATAACGCGTAGTTTTATCTTTGATTCTCGTGCACAACACATCCCACACGCTCAAGTGGCGGTAGTATTGGGGGCGTCGGTAACCTCAGCAGGAGTGCTCTCGCCAGTATTACAAGAGAGGGTAGACACAGCTCTTGCGTTGTACCGGGCCCATCTCGTGAGCAAAATACTCGTCACAGGAGACAATAGTAGTATTGTGCACAACGAGGTATACCCAGTAGGAAAATATCTACCTGCAGTAGGTGTTCCGCAAAGAGATATGTTTCTTGAGTATGCAGGATTTGATACATACAGCAGTATGTATCGCGCTCGCACTATCTTTGGCGTGCAGTCGATGATTGTGGTGACACAGAGGTTCCATCTGCCGCGTGCGATTTTTATCTCGCGCATGCTTGGCATGGATGCGTATGGTGTTGATGCCTCAGGAATGTCCGAGAGTTATGTGGGCAATGCTATTCGCGAGATCCCCGCCACAGTTAAGGCAGGATTTGATTTATTGTCTGCGCGTACACCGCAATACCTTGGGGCATCGTTCCCGATTGAGGGTAGTGGCTTGCCGACATGGGTGGGCGACCCTCCTGATCTTATATATTTTCGCAGCGGAAGCTGATTTGTTTGGAGTTCATGGAAGGAAAGTAGTATACTAGTTGAGTCTACAGAAGACGTTTAACACTAATTGATTGCACGTATGTCAATGATCATCAAATGGATTATCGCGCTGCTCATTATTGCAGGCCTCAGCTGGCTTCTATGGTCGAGTGGTTGGCTCAAGGGCGCGACTCAACAGCCAGCAGCAGTACAAAGTGGCGCTGCGACCACTACACCCAACACTCCTCCTGCTCCTATTAATGGCATGAGTGCAAACGATGACACCTCTGATGCGGCGCTCGCACAAGACGTGCTCGCCATTGATGCACAAATGAAAGGTCTTTCGACCGACTCAACCGCGGTGGATGCAAGTATGAATGACAAGGCTACAGTGCAGGCGTTTTAATCTTACTCTATTAACACTATGATGAATAACACTATTCGCACTATTGCAACTATCAGCCTCGTCGGGTCGCTTTTGGCTCCTGTTGCACTGTTTGCACAAACTGACGCTGACACAAACGCTGCTGCAGTGGTTAAAACAAGCACTCTCACTCTTAGCCCTAGTGCAATGGCAAGCGCCAAAGCAAAGGCTGGTAAGGAGATTGATCGACGTGTTGCGGCACTTACGGCACTTGCGACACGTATCCAGGGGATGCAAAAAGTGACAGATGCGTTTAAACAAAGTCTCACCACTAATGTCCAAGCGCAAATTACCGCGTTCAATCAATTGAAGGCGAAAATAGATGCTGATACTGATGCTGCGACGCTCAAAACAGATATACAATCAATCACTCAATCGTATCGAATATACGCTTTGTTTATCCCGCAAGGTCACATTGCAGCCGCTGCTGACCGCAGTGTCACTATTGCCACCATGATGACAACTCTCGGTACCAAACTCCAGGCACGCATTGCAGCCGAGCAAAGTGCTGGTAAAGATGTAGCCGCCCTCACCGCAGTACTTTCTGACTTAGGTACCAAACTCAGTGACGCAGGAACTCAAGCACAAACAGCTGTCTCAATAAGTGCATCGCTTACACCGGACGCGGGAGATAAGACAAAAATGGCTGCAAATACCAAGGCGCTCAAGACTGCACGTGCCGACATCGCTTTGGCCCAGAAAGACCTCGAAGCATCCGCCAAAGATATCGCGACCATCATCGCCGGCCTCAAGAAACTTCAAGTAATGAACACTGCAACAACCACCGCACCAACGACCACACCGATCATCCGCTAATCCTTTTTCTGCCGTGCTTTTAAACATCCCGCTCTGGGATGTTTTTGGTATACTAAGGGCACATGCTTACATACATTGCCGTGGCAGCGTTTTGTGCAACTATGCTTGGAGGTTTTTTTGCACTGCGCCTGCAAGACAGGTTGCACTCTATTTTGGGATTTAGTGCGGGGGCTGTGGTGGCTGTTGCGTTTTTTGATCTCTTGCCCGAGGCACTTGAGTTGGGAAGTGCTGCATACACCCCCTCGGCTATATTTTCGTTTGTTGCGCTCGGTTTCCTGCTCTACTTATTACTTGACCGTCTGTTGTTGTTGCACAGCCATGCACACGACGAAGAGGGTAATGAGCACCACACGCAATCGCGTGGTCATGTGCGTGCGGGCTCACTCTCGCTCCACAGTTTTCTAGATGGTGTGGGTATTGGGTTGGCGTTTCAAGTATCACCAGCTGTAGGTTTGGTGGTGGCGGTTGCCGTATTGGCTCATGATTTTTCAGATGGTATCAACACAGTCAATGTGGTGGTGCGCCATGGGGGTAAACACTCCAGAGCCTTGTACTGGCTTTTGATTGATGCCTCAGCGCCTGTATTGGGAATTATTGCCACACGTTTTTTTACTGTGGCCGAAGGTACCTTAGGTCTCTTGCTCGCAACATTTGCAGGATTTTTCCTCTATATAGGTGCATCTGACCTCATACCCGAGAGCCACCATATGCATCCAAAGTTTTTAACAACAGCAATGACTCTTTTTGGTGCGGCACTTATGTATATTGTTATCCGCGTAGCGGGTGTCTAGCACGACACTCTGTAAGGCCTCCGGCTCTGGCCCCCGCCCTTGGGGGGCTTGCTAGTATTTAAAATACGTGGTAAGATAGGCTCAGATTTGCTTTTAGCCTTGTTTTTATTCGTATTTATCCCCTTAACTTAATTTTGTATGTCACGTACTTATCTCGCAGTATGTTCGTTCGCGCTCGCGCTGTCGGCTATTATGCCAGGCATTGTTTCTGCGCAAACGACGCAGTATTCACACATTGTCATCACTACACAAATGGCAAGTGGAGCCTCATCTCCAACTATTGGTACCGTGATTGTGACTGGAAACGGTCCATCGCTCTCGAGTATCCCAACCGATATTTCGCGCCTCACATATGCTGCATCGTTTGCGGGTGAGACTCGTGTCGTTACAACTATTCCCGGCACATACTCGGTGGTCGCACAAAACGTAGGAAATCTCTATCCTT
>CAZDPP010000014.1:4008-7720 GCA_964507495.1 uncultured Candidatus Saccharibacteria bacterium | reverse complement strand
GAGTGTTCTGGCTATACCGGCCGAGATCCAACCCTCCCTCGTTATTGCACCATCACCCTCAGCACGACTCCACCAGTCTCTGTGTACCCTTGCCAATATGGATATAGCTACAATGGATACTCATGCGTGGCACCAACTCCGAGCATATACCCAAGCACGCTCTCGTGTGCTCCAAACATGCAGACAGTAAACGCAGGGCAACTTGCAACATTTACTGCCGTGGGTGGTACAACAGCACTCTTTACATGGTCGACTGATGATCGTACGTTTGTCGGACTTGGTTCAACATTTAGTTTCACCCCACAGACAAGGGGGTCACAAATTGTGCGCGTAACAAGCGCATCACAAACAGCAATTTGTACGCTCAATGTACGAGGATCTGTTGGTGGATGGAATGATGTATCTCCAACGCTTCCAAACACTGGCTTTGCTCCGCAAACAGGCGCGATAGTATTTGCAATCGTATTGCTCTTGGGCGGCGCGTTCATGGTGTATCCATACGCACGCCGAACACTCAATGCCATCTTCGAGTAATTCCAATACCCTTGGTCGCCACACCTCAACTCATCTTCGCTTTGCGATGTCGGTAGTTGGGGTGTTGGTCGTGCTTGTCGGTTTGGCCGACCTCTCATCTCGCGCAGCAAATAAACTCTTCGGTAGCACGGCACACACCACCATCTTTGGGCCAGTCGGTACACTACTACAAGATCAACCTGTTGTATCCGCTGATTTTGCCACCACAACTCCTATAACTCCAATACAAATTGATATTCCATCAATTGGTGTGCATGCACACGTGCAAGAAGTTGGTAAAAAAACTGATGGTTCGATGGCCACTCCAACCAACTTCGCTGATGTTGGGTGGTATGCATTGGGCAGTAAGCCTGGTGAGGCGGGGAATGCTGTTATCGCCGGCCACGTCAACAATGCGCGTACGACCTCTGGTGTGTTTGAGCACCTCTCAGACGTGGTCGTAGGTGACTACATCACTGTCTCAGATAAAGACGGTAAAACCTTGCTCTATCGTGTGCGCGAAGTGGCGCAATATACCACACATGAGGCTCCGTCTGAGCAAATCTTTACGGCGACAGGTCCAACACAGATTGTGCTTGTGACGTGTGGAGGGGATTGGGATACTGCAGCACACACATTCGACAAACGCTTCGTCGTGTACGCTCAGTTGGCGACTAAATAGTTGCCCACAGGAGGGCACTTGTGCGCTAGGCGATATATGCTACAGTGTGGGCGTTCGAGTAAGTTCTCCATTAGGAGGGGTCGCCTTACAAAAACCATTGTTAATTTAGTATTCGCGCAATATGGCACGTAAATTGTTCATAGGTGGCCTTCCATACCGCACCACGGGGGATGAGCTAAGAGACGCGTTCGCAAAGGCTGGCGAGGTGGTATCTGCCTCTATCGTCACCGACCGCGAGACTGGTCGCTCACGAGGCTTCGGCTTTGTCGAGATGGCAGATGATGCAGGTGCCGACCAAGCCATTGCTATGTGGAATGGCAAAGACTTCGGAGGCCGCATGCTCACTGTTTCTGACGCTCGCCCAAAGGCTCAATAGGTCTACCTCGAGTCTTTAGACAAAAAATCCTTCACCCTCGGGTTGGAGGATTTTTTGTTATGATGGGTTTCGGTAAAACAAGTCTTCTGGCCACCACAATTTTCCTGCTGAAAAATTGTTCTGTCTCGCGCCGTCGCGCTCGACTAGGTGTCCTTCAAACTTGTTTTGCCTACACATGCATATTCAAAAATTGCTTAAAGAAATCTCTTCTCACTACGCGACACATGGGCGTGATTTGCCGTGGCGGCACACACGCGACCCATACAAAATATTGGTGTCTGAGATGATGCTGCAACAAACACAAGTGGAGAGAGTTATCGGATTTTACAAAAAATTTCTCAAAGAATTTCCGACCGCAAGAAAATTGGCCGAGGCGCCTCTCTCAGAAGTGCTTGTTGCGTGGCAAGGCCTTGGTTACAATCGTCGTGGCAAATTTCTGCACCAAGCGGCAAAAATTATTACCAAGGATGGTTTTGGCGGGAAGCTCCCGGGCGTTGGTCCCTACACGGCTGCCGCAATTGATGCGTTTGCTCACAATAGACCAACAGTGTTTATCGAGACGAATATCCGCACCGTCTTTATCCATTTTTGCTTTAAAGACAAAAAAGAAATTGCCGATGCTGAGATTTTGCCGCTTGTAGAGAAAGCGCTCAAGGCTGCTGTGAGGCAGGGGACGGAGCCAAGAGATTTTTATGCTGCGCTTATGGACTATGGCGCATATCTCAAAAAAAGCGGAGTCAAATTAAATGCGCGCAGCAAACACTATGTGAAGCAATCAGTGTTTGAGGGTTCAAAACGCCAAAAGCGCGCAGCGCAATTGCGCCAACTTTTAGCAAGTGGGGCGTCAGATAAGGAGCTCGAAAAACTCTTAAACTCCTAATACAACGGGGATGACAATTGGACGTTTGTTGGTCTTCTCGAAGAGGAAGCGGGCGACGGCGTCGGTGACGTTGTTTTTTACAAAATCAAAGTTGACCGGCTGCATGTTTTTGGTTGTATCCTCGATCGTTTTCTTGATGATGAGGCGGGTTTGCGAGAGGAGTTCTTGGTTTTCACGCAGATACACAAAGCCGCGCGAGATGATGTCTGGGCTCTTGCGCAAGCGGCCGTTTTTTGGGTTCACTGTGGCGATTATGACAAACATACCTTCCTGCGCCAAGACATTTCGGTCGCGGATGACCACCTCTTGGATGTCACCAATCGCAAAACCATCCACTAAGCGGAGTCCCGCAGGCGCCATCTCTTTGCGACGCACAATCTTGGTCCCATTTTCTTGGATTTCAATGACGCAACTGTTGTCGGGGATGACGATCTCGTCTTCGGTACGGCCGGCCGCTTTGGCGATGTCGGCATGCACGCGCAACATGTAGTGGTAACCATGCAGAGGCATAAAGAATTTTGGATTTATCTTTGAGTGGATCCAAAATGTCTCGTCGCGGTTGGCGTGACCCGAGGCGTGGATGTCCATGATTTGTCGGTCGATGATGTGCGCGCCTTGTCGCGAGAGATTGTCTTTGAGCTTTTGTACAGCGCGCTCGTTACCTGGCACAACCGATGATGAAAGTACAACTGTGTCACCTTTTTTGATCTTTACATATTTGTGCGTCTTCATCGCAACACGCATCAGTGCTGCAAACTCATCCCCCTGCGCACCTGTGGCCAAGATCATCACTTTACTGTCGGGAAGGTGTTCGAGTTGGCCTTGGTCGATGAATGTTTTTTCATCGATCTTGAGCATGCCAAGGTGTTTTACTATTTCGATGTTGACCTTCATCGAGCGGCCCTCAACAAGCACTTTGCGGCCCGTGCGCTCGGCGACCTCAAGCATGCGCATAATGCGCTCAAGTTGTGAGGAGAAGGTGCCGATGATAAGGCGGGTCTTGGTGTTGGTGATAATGTCGTCAAGATTTTTTTGCACCACGCGCTCAGGGAGTGAGAATCCGGGTTTGTCAGCATTGGTTGAGTCGGCTGCCAAGAAGAGCACTTTTTTGTCTTTAAAAAATACAAACTCCTCTTCCTCTTTCTCGCTGGGGATACCGTCGGTGTGGTCAAGACGGAGGTCGCCGGTAAATACCACCATGCCGTATGGAGTCTCGATGATGATACCCATGGCGTCAGGGATAGTGTGCGAGACTGAGAAA
>CAZDPP010000014.1:273-3998 GCA_964507495.1 uncultured Candidatus Saccharibacteria bacterium | reverse complement strand
GGGGGGAGACCGCAATCCCCCCGGCGCCGTTTTTTTATTTCAAAAAATAAACTACTACTATATAAAATTTCGTTGACTCATTTTCTTTTTGGATACTTCGCAGGCGGGTAGGCGAGACTGAGAAAAATCGCACGCGCAAATCGCCCACGCGGACGGTGTCCTCTTTTTCGACTTCATGGATGGTGAGCGGTTTGAGGTTTGGGAACTCCTCTTGACGCTTTTTGATCATCACAGCCGAGAGTCTGCGGGTGTAGATGGGCGGATATCCTATGCGGTCGATAATGTAGGGGATGCCGCCGATGTGGTCGAGGTGGCCGTGTGTGATAAACAGTCCGCGGATTTTATCTTGGCGATCTTCGAGATATTTAGTGTTTGGTAAAATATAGTCGATGCCGGGCGTGTCATCCTCGCGGAATTGGAATCCGCAATCGATAGCAACAATGTCGTTGCCAAACTCAACCAAGGTCATGTTGCGACCTATTTCTTCAACACCACCAAGGGGGATAATGCGGATATTGCCTGCCTCCAGTGGTGGGATTGGTTTCTCTTCGCCGTCTTTACCACTAAGGTCATGACCACTAGCACTCGCTTCGGGGCGGGGTGGTGGAGTTTGGTGAGGCTTTGGACCCCCTTGTCGTCTGAAATTATTCCGTCTGTTTCGCCCTCCCTTGCCTGGGGCGCTTGCTGTAAATGGTCGTCTCTGTGTTTTGCCGGCGCTTGTGCGCGGGGCTTGGGTGTTTGGCTCCATATTAAATAAATTACAGTTATTAATTTTTTCTATTCTTTAGCGTACAAAGAGGGGCCAGACATATTCGGTCTCGCGGTGCCACTGTGCCACACTTAAAAATCTATCGCTGGGGGTTTCTATAAACCCAAGATCAAGCCCTGCTACATCTTTAGGTACAATATACACGAAGTCTGGCGCATAGAGAAATACAGCAGGGATGTCTTTGTGGAGTTCGTTTAGGAATTGTTGATATGCTTCTTGGCGTTCTGCGGGGTCGCTCACTTGGCGCAATTGTTCGAGCGCATGGTCGGCTACTGAATTTGCGTAGAGCGCCACATTGAGGCCGGGGTCTATGCGCTGCGATGAATCCCAAAATGCAAACAGATCGAGCTCGCGACCAATTACTTCACCAAAAAGAAGCGCCTCATACTTACGGGGGCGGATGACATTTTGGGAGAGGTCTCCTTGGTCGTATATTTGCACCGTCACATTGGCGCCAGCTTTCTTCCACTCGGCGCGCACATACTCGGCTGCGGCGCGCAACTCAGGGATATTACCTGTCGTAAGAGTAAAGGCAAGTTGAGTGGTGTTACCGCCAATTGTTTTCTCGAATATACCCTCTGCCCCAAGAGTCCACCCAGCTTTTATAAGCTCTTTTTTTGCACGCGCGATTGTGTCGGTCGAGGTTGCTGGGTGCGTGGTGTCGACAATGGGTGTGTTGGGTGGCAGTGGGCCATCAAGGGGGCTACCGTAGCCTCCGAGCACGTGGGCTACGAGTGCGTTTTTATCGATGGCATCATTAAGCGCTCGGCGCACCGAGAGATCGCGCAACACAACCGACTGATTTTGGTTAAAGAAGACAGCGAATACGCGATTGAGCGGCGAGCGAACGATATTAAAATCCTTGAGCTCGTCAAGAACTGCGGGTGAGACTCCACTTGCAGTATCAATATCATTTCGCCTAAGTGCGTCTACTACGTCCTCTTCGTTCTGATAAAAGTGCATAGTGATTGAGGTAAGGTATGGGCTCCCAAGCGCATATGCATCGAAAGCACTAAGAGTATACGAGGAGGGGATGCTCGCGGCAGTGCGTGCAATGCTCTCTATTTTGTAGGGGCCGGATCCTACGGGCGAGAAATTCAACTCACTAAACGGCATCTCATCGTCCTTGATATATTGCCAGAGGTGTTTAGGTAAAATACCCAACGTCGCATTTTCGATAAAGGGTGCGTAGGGCGCCTGTAGAACAAATTGCACCGTACGGTCGTCTATTTTTTGTACACCAACGCCGTCCCAGTTGGCACGCAGCGGACTCTTGAGTGTGGCGTCTTGTGTTTTGTTGATAGTAAATACAACATCGTCTGCGGTGACAGGTGTGCCGTCGTGGAAGGTCGTACCGGTTTTAAGTACAAACACATACGTTTTGCCGTCAGGAGATACAGTATAACTTTCTGCCAAGTCGGGTATGTATTCACCATGGGTCGTAGCACGCAAAAGGCCCGAATATACCAACGCCGATATATCGCGGTCGGCGTCGGAAATGGCTAGTAGTGGGTTGATAAAACGTGGAGTGCCAACAATGCCCTCAGACAAAGAGCCGCCGCGTGCTGGAGTTGCTACTAAAAATTGTGAGTTGAGTATGAATCAGCGAGCAGCTGCACTTGTCACGAGTAGGGCCGAGAAAAAAAGAAACAACACCTTGCCGCTCGCAGAGAAGGTGCGCAGAGTGTCCTCTGCCGTATCGAAAAGCGGAATATAAACCGACTGTACGGCACGACGCCACAAAGTACGCATGGAGATTTTTTTAGGTTGTTAGTGGATGACCAAGGCTGCAAATGCAGAAAGGGCAAACAATGTCCCTACGACAATAGATGTGTAGAAGAGATATTTTTCAGCGCCTCTTCGAGTATGATAGGCCGCGCTGAAGTTGTCTCCACCAAACGCACCTCCCATGGAGGCGCCTGTTTGTTGCAAGAGAATACAGACGATGAGTATCACCGCCAGCACTATCTCGATATACGGCAATAGGCCGTGTAGGTTCATTACCAGTACTCTACCACAGGGCATTTTTGGGTCAAGTTGACTACCTAGTCCTTTTACATATATTTAATATGATTTTTGAGAAGCCCTTAGGGGTCCGTTTATCCATAATCTACGCATTTTTGCTATGAAAAAAACAAAAAAGAACGTGGTCAAAAAGGTTGTTGCGAAAAAACAAAAAAGTGCCGCAAAATCTGCCCCCAAAAAGACAACACAATCAAAAATAGTAAAAACGATTGAGAGAAACAGTATAGGAGTTACCCCCCTGAGCGACCGTGTGTTGGTTAAGCCAATCGACACTACTCAAGGCACTACGACCTCATTTGGTATCATCATTCCCGACACGGTGGGGAAAGAAAAACCCGAGCAAGGCACAGTGGTCGCTGTTGGTCCCGGCAAATATGGCGACGACAACGAGCTTATCCCGCTATCAGTTGCTGTGGGAGATAGGGTTATGTTTTCAAAATATGGATACGACGAAGTGAAAATGGGGTGGAATATTATGTCCTACCCGAGAGCAGTATTTTGGCAATCCTCGATTGAGGATAGACGAAACCCTGTTAAATTCCGCTTTGCGGACCGTTTAACAGGGTGAAGATTTCAAAAGTTCATAATTCGGAAATTACTCACTAAGAAATCTAGTATGGCAAAACAAATTCTCTCTAATCAGCAGGCTCGTCGCATACTTAAAAGCGGTATAGACAAGTCAGCAAACGCCGGCAAGATCACGCTCAATGACCAGGGCAGCACCACCACGCTCACGCTGCTGGGCAACGGCACCCAGCAGCTGCGTGGCAGCGGCGAGGTGATCTTCGGGGGGACCAGTTCCGCGGGCATCGTGAGCAGCTCCGCGGCGGGCTCCACGCTGGACATTGCCGCAGGCATCCTGATCCACGGCACGCGCCATGGCACGGTGGGTGCGGTCGCACGGGGCCTGGCCCACCACGGCACGATCGAG
>CAZDPP010000014.1:0-263 GCA_964507495.1 uncultured Candidatus Saccharibacteria bacterium | reverse complement strand
GCCGACCAGCACAAAGGACGGGGTATCGAGTGCAAAAGAAAGCTCGTTTTCGAACAAGGTTGAGAACATGGGCGCCGAGATTGTAAAAGAGGTGGCAACACGCACCAACGACATTGCGGGCGATGGTACAACAACATCAGTTGTGTTGCTGCAAGCTCTAGTCGAGGAGGGTATGAAGCACACTGAGAGGGGACTCAAGGCTAGGGGTGTGCGCGCGGGGATAGAAAAAGCGGCAGCTGAGGCTGTGGTGGCACGGCGTGGCT
>CAZDPP010000013.1:9118-11812 GCA_964507495.1 uncultured Candidatus Saccharibacteria bacterium | reverse complement strand
CCAAGTAGCGGTGCTTTACTACACGCAGACTCGAGGTACGTTACTCGGACTTCTCGGAGGGCTCCTAGTTATTGGGATCTATATTGTATTGCGCGCTAAGGGTACTGAATGGAGGCAGTGGCGAACATATTCTCTCTATGGACTCGGCGCGTTGGTGATGTTGGTGGCGGTGTTTCTAGCTGTACGCGAGTCATCATTCGTAAAGCAAAGTGAGACACTTTCTCGCTTTGCGTCGATTTCTTTGACCGATCGCACTACGACGGCGCGTTTCCAAATATGGAATATGGCATACCAAGGTTTTGTTGAAAAACCACTCATGGGTTGGGGGCAAGAGAACTTTAGTTACGTCTTTAATAAATACTACTCACCTGAGATGTACAGCCAGGAGCAGTGGTTTGACCGCGCACACAATCAGTTCCTCGACTGGCTTATCGCTGGTGGTCTCCCCGCATTCGTCCTTTATATCGCATTTTTTGTGCTTGTTGTGTGGGTAGTCATGCGCTCAGAGGTGTTGTCGGTGCCCGAGCAAGCAATTATTCTGGGGCTCTTGGCTGGGTATGCCTTCAACAATCTCCTCGTGTTCGGTGATCTTATGAGCTCAGTATATTTCTTCGCTATTCTTGCCTTTGCGCATGGGCTCTCGAAGCGCGGTGTGCCGCGTTTTATGTTCCTCTCGAGACCGTTGAAAGATACAACTGTGGCCGCGATGGCGCCCTTTGTTGTGGTCGTGGTCGTGGTTGGTGGTTGGGCGCTCAACGCTCCTGGTATCGCGCGTGCGCAAGATCTTTTGAATGCAGTGATGACGCAAGTGCCAGTGAGCGACGGGAAGGGTGGGCTTGTGGGCCAAGCAAAAGATCCAAAAATACAATTAGCTCAATTTAAAGGGGTGTTGGGTCCTGGGGTGTGGCCAGGTACCGGACTTGGATGGCAAGAGAGCACAGAACAATTGATGCAATTTAGCTCGAATATTGCGTCAAACTCAGTCGACCCCGCGCTCAAACAAGAGGTCTTCGCGTTTGCCGAAAAATCAGCTCAAGCGCTTTTAGCGTCACGTAAAAACGATGCACGTCTCCAACTGTTCTTCGGTGCGTTTGAGGATACGTATGGCAGGCACGCAGAAGCGATTGCTATGCTCAACCAGGCGCTTGTTAATTCACCAAAGAAACAACAAATCATGTTCCAGCTTGGTGTAGTACACCTCAACGCGGGAGATGCCAAGAGCGCACTCGTACCATTTAAAGCTGCGTTTGATGAAGCGCCTAGTTATACCGACGCGCGCGTGCTGTATGCCGCTGTATTGTTTTATAACGGGCAATATAAAGAAGCAGATACGCTCTTGATCGAGGGCTTCGGTACGGTACTTGTTGACGACTCGCGTCTACTCCAGGTATATACAAACACTAAGCAGTTTGATCGTGTGCAAGGTGTTTGGAAAAACAGAATTGCAGCAAATCCAAAAGATGCACAGCTCCATGCAGGTTTGGCATCTGCATATTTTGGAGCAGGAGACAAAACGAACGCTATAAGTGAGCTTCGATTGGCTGCACAACTTGACCCTACACTCGCGCCTCAAGTGCAAGCACTCATCACTCAAATCCAAAACGGCACACTCAAATAGTTTGTAATGCAAATAGAGAACAACGTACCGCTCGCTCCACTCACTACGTTTTATATTGGTGGGTCGGCGCGGTATTTTGTTCGTGTTCAAAAGGTCGAGGATTTACAAGAAGCTCTTACGTTTGCTCACAATAAACAATTGAATATATTTGTGCTGGGTGGGGGATCTAATGTGCTTATCCGGGATTCTGGGTTTGATGGATTGGTTATCAAGATAGAGTTGGAGGGTATTGCATTTGAAAAACAAGACACCCATACGCTCGTTGTTGCTGGTGCTGGTGAAGTGTGGGATACGATGGTGGCGCGTGTAGTCGAAGAGGGGTTGTGGGGAATAGAGAATCTCTCGGGTATTCCGGGCACTGTGGGGGGTGCTATAGTGCAAAGTATAGGTGCATACGGACAAGCTGTAGGGCAGTGTTTAGTGTGGGTAGAAGTTTTCGATACGCATACAAATGAATTACGGACCCTCAATGTTTCTGATTGCGCCTTTACGTATCGCAGTAGTATTTTTAAACAAGAAGACGGACGATATGTTGTAATGCGTAGTGCTTTTTTGTTTTCGAATATTGCCGCGCCAAATATTTCATACAAAGATTTGACAGAGCGCTTTAAAGACATGCGCCCAAGCCTTACTGATGTGCGCGAAGCGGTGCTGGGTATCCGGGCGGTAAAATTTCCTGACCTCAACATGGAAGGAACGGCCGGGTCATTTTTTAAAAATCCAATTCTTGATCTCAAAAAAGCGGACGCGCTCAAAAAAACATATCCCAATATGCCCGTCTTTACTTTGCCAGAGGCTTCAGGGATCAAAATACCCTTGGGTTGGTTGCTCGATAATGTGCTGCATCTTAAAGGTATCTCAGTAGGAGGAGCAAGGCTATTTGAAAAGCAAGCGCTTGTTGTTGTGGCTAAAAGAAATACTCCTGCACGTGACATTGAAGAACTTGCACGTACTGTTGCACAAAAAGTACAAGAGAAAATAGGAATTCGAATCGAACCAGAAGTAAAAATATTATAATTTTTTTTGGAAAATTTATTTTTTAAAAAGTTATCCACAGAAAAATATTTTTTTTCATT
>CAZDPP010000013.1:7670-9108 GCA_964507495.1 uncultured Candidatus Saccharibacteria bacterium | reverse complement strand
GGCAGAGGATGGGCGGGGCATCCACAGCAAATTGCAAAAGCAAAGACAAAAGCTAAGAAGCGCCGCTAACCGCGGTCACTCTTTCGCCTAAGTGGGCAAAAGAGTCATCCTCTCGAAAGAAAAATCCCCGCCTTGCGCGGGGGTTTTTCTTTGTAGTAAAGGGGCAAAAAACCCTCAAATATGCTATCATTCCTGACATGTTTTCGCTTTCGAAACTCTTTGGCGATGCGGGCTCACGCCTCATTGCACAGAGTAGTAAAATAGTCCCCACCATCAACGCTTTTGAGCCTATGCTCCAAGTACTCTCGGACGAGGCCTTAAAAGAGAAGACTCAAGAATTTCGTAATCGACTCACTGCAGGCGAATCGCTTGAAGCCATATTGCCTGAGGCGTTTGCGGTGGTGCGTGAGAGTGCACGGCGTACCGTGCACTTGCGCCCCTTCGATGTGCAGCTCATTGGTGGTATGGTGTTGCACAACCGCGGCATTGCCGAGATGAAAACCGGTGAAGGAAAAACGCTGGTTGCAACATTGCCGACATATACAAACGCTCTTATGGGCCGTGGTGTGCACGTGGTGACGGTCAACGACTATCTTGCACGGCGTGATGCGGTGTGGATGGGTCAGGTATATGCCATGCTCGGCATGAGTGTAGGTGTTATAAATCACGACGCGTCATATATCTACGATATGTCGCATGCCGAGAGTGATGCTGTACGGGATGAGGCGGGGAGTTTTAAAGTATTTCATGAATTCTTGCGCCCATGCACGCGTCGCGAGGCCTATGAGGCAGATATTACCTACGGCACCAATTCAGAGTTTGGATTTGATTATCTGCGTGACAATATTTCATATAACTCAAATGAGCTGCGCCAACGTGGGCATTATTTTGCGGTAGTGGACGAGGTGGACTCTATCTTAATAGATGAATCTCGCACTCCGCTCATCATCTCAGCCCCAGCTGCTGAATCGGAAGATTGGTATCGTCGTTTTGCTGCGATTGCCGAGAAATTGCACCCAACCATTGATTACACAGTGGACGAAAAACTCAAAGCAATACAATTGACCGATGCCGGAATTGAACACGCAGAAAAACTCCTTGGTGTTGAGAATATATATACCGAACATGGCATCAAAATGGTGCATCATCTAGAGACTGCGGTTAGAGCCCGAGCGCTCTTTCGTCGAGATAAAGAATATACAGTCCGCTCGGGCGAGGTGGTTATAGTCGATGAGTTTACAGGCCGTTTACAACCTGGTAGACGGTGGTCTGAGGGTTTGCATCAAGCCGTGGAGGCTAAAGAGGGTGTGGTGGTACAAAAAGAATCACGTACGTTTGCCTCTATTACGTATCAGAACTACTTCCGTCTGTATGAAAAGCTCGCGGGCATGACAGGAACAGCAAAAACTTCCGCTGAGGAGTTTTATAAAGTGTATGG
>CAZDPP010000013.1:1318-7660 GCA_964507495.1 uncultured Candidatus Saccharibacteria bacterium | reverse complement strand
CTCGAGACTGTAGAGATCCCGACCAATAAAAAAGTGGTACGTCTTGACCGCAATGATCAGATTTATCAAACCGAAAAAGGAAAACTATCGGCGCTTGCACGTAAGATAAAAGAGGTGCACAGCAAAGGACAACCTGTGTTGGTGGGTACGGTTTCAATTGAAAATAACGAGCTCCTCTCGGCGTATCTCAAGAAAGAAGGTGTGCCGCACGAAATATTGAACGCAAAAAACCATGAGCGCGAGGGTGAGATTATTGCCTCGGCTGGCCAGGTAGGTCGTGTGACAGTGGCGACCAACATGGCGGGTCGTGGTGTCGACATCAAGTTGGGAGGTGCCCTGGCTACACCCGAGCAATATGAAGAAGTAAAAAAACTTGGCGGGTTGTTTGTGTTGGGTACCGAACGCCATGAGGCGCGCCGCATCGACAACCAGTTGCGTGGCCGTTCAGGCCGACAAGGTGACCCGGGTGAGACACAATTTTTCGTCTCTCTTGAGGATAGTTTGATGCGTGTATTTGCGCCAGACTCTATAAAGAGCCTCATGGGCCGCTTTGGCATACCTGAGGACGAAGCAATTGAGAACTCTATGGTGAGTAGAGCGCTTGAGAGTGCACAGACCAAGATAGAAGGATTTAACTTTGATGCGCGCAAACATGTGCTCGAGTTTGATAACGTACTCGACCGCCAACGTCGCGCAGTCTACGAGCGCCGCCTCAAAATACTTACTGGCTCACTGGATGAGATTGAGTTGGTGATGAAGGAGATTGCAGGCGAAAACGTCGATGCGCAAGAAATACTAAAGAGAAAAGAGATAGAACTCGGACGCGAAGCTTTTTTTGGCAGTGCGCGCGGCATAATGCTGCAGACGCTCGACATGTTGTGGGTCGAACACCTTGAATCGATGGAATATTTGCGGGGCTCGGTCAACTTGCGTGCCTATGGCCAGCGCGACCCACTGACTGAATATCGTAAAGAGGGGACGAGGCTATACAAAGATATGGAGGTCATGCTCGCTCAACGCGTATTTGAGGTGCTCGAAGGTGTTGGGGCTCAAACGCAAACAATGCCAGCTCCTACTCCTGCTGTGGCCGAAATGTCCCAAGGTTTAACCTTAGGACACGAGGTTGGTCGCAATGACCCGTGCCCATGTGGCTCTGGAAAGAAATATAAAAATTGTGGGCTCAAAAACACCGAAGAACATCAGCGACTGATGGCAGGAAATAAATGAAGGATCTTGAGGCGAAAATAAAGAAGTATTTACAAGATCGTGGATGGGATACCCTTCGTCCGGCGGATTTGGCAAAATCAATTGCCATCGAGTCGGGAGAATTACTCGAGTTGTTTCAATGGGAAAACTTGTCCCTTGAGGAGGTGAAGAAGAATAAGGAAAAGGTGGCAACTATCAAGAACGAGCTGGCAGATGTGTTTATTTATTGCATCGACATGGCAGTGCTGCTTGGAATAGATACTGAAAAAACGATACGAGAGAAGTTGCGTATAATAGAGAAGAAGTACCCCGCAAAACTTATGCGCAAGAACGCTAAGAAGGCTGGTTCCAGCGAGGATTTTGAGTACTGGCGGATTAAAAAAGAATATAGAACATAAACATACTATGCTAAAACTTGGGAAATATCGGCACTACAAGGGTAATGAATACGAGGTTTTACATGTTGCAAAACACACAGAGACAGAAGAAGATCTAGTTGTATATAAGGCAATCTCTGATCCAGAAAAGGTGTGGGTGCGCCCACTTACAATGTTTATTGAAGATGTTGAAATAGATGGCAAAATAGTGCCGCGGTTTACACACCTCGGCAGTGAGTAGGGTAGAATAGCTTTATGACCCCCATTGACGCGCTCTCGCTCGCACCCGCTGCGTTTTTAGCTGGGGTGTTGATGTTCCTCGCGCCCTGCACGTTGCCCATCGTTCCTGGGTTTTTGGCATTTATCGCGGGAGTCCCTTCGGGAAGTGTGCAAAAAAATATACAAAGAAGAGTGGTCGTCAATGCCATTGCGTTCATTGTTGGTTTTTCTGTCGCGTTCATTATGCTCGGAGTGTTTGCTGGTTTTCTGGGAGCACTCCTTGGGCCGTGGCGCTCGCTTATATCACGTGGCGCGGGCGGGCTTATCATCTTGTTTGGCCTCACTGTGCTTGGCGTCGTGCGCTTGCCGGGACTTTCAAACGAATTCCACATCAAAACACCCCGATTCATAACCGTTGGTCGGCCTGAGAGTTCGTTTTTGATTGGTATGCTGTTTGCTCTGGGATGGAGTCCATGCATCGGTCCTATTTTAGGCACAGTGCTTTTGTTTGCGGGCACATCAGCCACTGCACTCCAGGGGGCGTTACTCCTCGCTATCTTTTCTCTAGGACTCGCAGTGCCGTTTATGGTAAGTGCTGTACTTGTGGGTCAAGTGGGTGAGGTGTTTGTACGCTGGGGGAGAGTGTTCAATATGTTTTCTATAGCGGGCGGGTGTTTGTTGGTAGTGTTTGGCATAGTAATGCTTACAGACAATCTCGCTCTCACGAGTGCGTGGCTCAACAGTGTTCTCAGTTTTATGGGTTACGAGCGATTGCTCAACTACCTCTAACAGAGTATGATGCGTGCATGATAAAGGCTATTATCCGCACAGTGCTTCTTGTGGCAGCTGTTTTACTCTTGGCGCCTTATGTACCGTTTGTGGCAGAGCACCAACAAGGGCTTTTGATCGCGGCAGTTGCCCTAGGGCTTATTGGCATTATAGGGCGCATCTTTGTCCTCGCTATCGTAGTTGTGGCCGCGGTCTTCTTTTTCCACCCTTTTTTCTAACATGGCTTTTGTTGATGAGTTCACTCTAGCGGCCCGGGCGGGTAGGGGTGGCGACGGTGTTGTACGCTGGTTGCACCTGAAAGGTAAAGACTCCTCGGGTCCTTCGGGTGGGAATGGAGGTAATGGTGGGGATGTCTATATACGCGGCGTTCGCGACATGAATCCTCTTGCGCGCTACCGTGGTGAGAAAAAGTTTGCCGCTCAAGATGGCCAAGATGGTGGAAATGAGAATCGTGGTGGCAAGGGTGGCGAGGATCTCACTATCGACCTTCCTGTAGGTTCCATCGTACGCAACACCAACACAGGAGAGGTTTTTGAATTAATTGAGGATCAGGAAAAAAAGATGATATTGAAGGGGGGTCGTGGGGGAGCTGGGAACGCGGTATTTAAGTCTTCGGTCAACCGCTCTCCTACAGAGAGTACTTCTGGTGCCAGAGGGGAAGAAGCAGAGCTCAAAATAGAACTGCGTCTTATTGCAGACGCTGGTCTCGTTGGGCTTCCTAACGCAGGTAAGAGCTCGCTTTTGAATGCCCTCACAGGTGCCTCGGCTAAGGTTGGCTCGTATGAGTTTACAACTCTTGAGCCTAATTTGGGTGCCCTGTATGGCCGTGTGGTGGCTGATATTCCAGGCCTCATCGAGGGCGCATCTTCTGGTCGCGGTCTCGGGTCTAAGTTTTTACGGCACATATCTCGCACGAGGGTATTGGTGCACTGCATTTCACTTGAGTCGCATACTCCCGTTGAGGATTATCAGACAATACGCAAAGAATTGGCGCAGTTTGAGGGCGGGGCGCTTGTAAACAAACCCGAGATTATTGTACTTACCAAGTCGGATACCCGAGATCCTCAAGAAATACAAGATATAATTGCTCTCTTCTCGGGTAGCAAGGTCACCTCGGGTCCCGATGAGGGGAGGGTGGTTGCCAGTGTATCTATTCTGGATGACGAGTCGGTTAAGGCTCTGCGGGATACAATTTCAGCTTCGTTGGGGTAATATATAGAATATGAGCGATTACCGACCCACTATTGGTCTCGAGATCCACGCAGAGCTCAAGACGAACACAAAGATGTTCTGTGCGTGTCGAAACGACGCCGACCTAAAAGAGCCCAACCAAAACATCTGTCCTATATGTATGGCACATCCAGGCTCGCTTCCTGTTATAAATCGTGATGCGGTCTTAAAAGTGCTACTTGTCGGTCAAGCTGTCGGAGCTGTCTTGGCCGATTACACGGAGTTTGATAGGAAAAATTATTTTTACCCGGATATCCCCAAAGGGTATCAATTAAGTCAATTTGCGTATCCGCTTGTAAGTGGCGGTGCATTGCGCGGAGTGACAATTACTCGTGTCCACCTTGAAGAGGATACAGCTCGCTCACAGCACACAGCTTCGGGTGGGGAGAGAAGTCTGGTTGACTACAATCGCGCAGGAGTACCTTTGATGGAGTTGGTAACCGAGCCTGTCATACATAGTGCACAAGATGCGGCCCTGTTTGCGCGAGAGCTGCAGCTGCTGTTGCGTACGCTCGGGGTAGGAGATGCCAATATGGAAAAGGGTGAAATGCGCGTCGAGGCCAACATCTCGGTAAGTAAGGATGAGACTCTGGGTACCAAGGTCGAGGTTAAAAACCTCAACTCGTTCCGCAGCGTTGAGCGCGCTATTTCGTTCGAGGTTGAGCGGCACATCGCTCTTTTGGAGCGTGGTGAGTCGGTAGTGCAAGAGACACGTGGGTGGGATGAGACAAAGCAGATAACATTCTCTCAGCGTAAAAAAGAATCGAGTCATGACTACAGATATTTTCCTGATCCTGACCTACCCAAGCTCAAGCTCTCTAAAATTCCTGAATTTGCAGCAAGCGTATTACAGCAAAAACTACCTGAGCTCCCGTGGCACCAGCGTGAGCGTTTAATACGGCTCGGATTTTTGCAGCAACAAGATATCGACCAACTCGTCGAGGATTTCGAGCTATCTGATTTGTTTGGAAAAGTCGAAACTTTACTCAAAGGACCTACGTTGATAAAGATCGCTGCAAACTTCATTCTCAATGATATTGTCGGGCAAAAGAAAAAAGATCCAGCATGGGTCGCTCCTGATGCCGCTTTTCTGGCTGAAGTGGTACAGAATTTTGATACAGGAGTCATAACATCGCCTCAAGCCAAACAAGCAATAATAAGTAAACAAATGGTTGCAGCCCTCGATAATGCTGCGCTGCCTGCAATAGCGCAGAGCGTAATCGACGCAAATCCAACAGTGGTCGCCGAATACAAGGCAGGCAAAACCACAGTCCTCATGTTTTTGGTTGGGCAGGGTATGAAAGAAAGTAAGGGTTCAGCCAATCCTGGAGTGTTAAGGGACATCTTTGTAGATCTACTCTCGCGATAAATTGGGGACTTGTTTACAAACCCGCCTGGCAAGCCATGCGGGTTTTGCAGTATACTAACCGCATGGATGAGCTAGAAATCTCGGGTAAGCGATACATCTCGTCGCGCAGAGCGGCAAAGGAGCATAAATACCACTCCGACTATATCGGCCAGCTTATACGTGCAAAAAAGGTCGTGGGTACCAAGGTGGGGCGTGCATGGTATGTAGAGATAGAATCGCTCGCAGCATATTTCAATAAAGAACTTCAATCGAAGAGTGAGCAGGAAGTCGCTCAAAATACTGCAACCTATGTAGTATCCGAAAAAAAAGAAATATTAAAACCTATCGTGCGGCACATAAGTCCTGTCTCGACATACGAGACGATGGAGAATGAGTTTGAAGAAAAAAATAAAAGCGCCATACAAACACGGACAACAAACTTGCAGTATGTTCCAAAAAGTGAGCCGTTGTTTCCTGCGATACGCAAGACACAACATACGACCGTAATGCATAAAACATATACACCAATTGAACAACCGCGATCAAAAAATATACAACGACCTACTACAACGAGGCGACCTTGGGCAACAGTGCTCATGTTGCTACTACTTGGGGGTATAAGTTTTGGGGTGGCTGGCTTTCTTTCGAGCCGGCTTGTTTCAACTACTACAATCGTAAATGGGGAGGTTGCGAGCGTTGGAATTTCTTTCCAATAATACTCGGCGTCATTTATCGATGATTGTCAAAAAACCCTTTTCTGGGCAGTAAATTGTCCAACCTGCTTACTGCGAAGGGGTCTCCTCCCTATATATTGGTGGAGGGTAGTAATACAATGTTTGTATAAAAAAGCAATTAAATACGATTTCGTTTATCCGATATATCGTTTAAACACAGTCTTTTGTCGTTGGAAATAAATATGTACTCGGATATACGATATTAATCGTGTATATATTTTTTGTAGAATTTTCGATCTTGGATTTAAAAAAATAGACCTATTTTTCTGCATAGTTATGTACTCCTAGGAGATTGGCATAAAAAGACTTTATTTGGGAGTATTTTTTTGGCTAACTAAAATTAAAACCTCTCTGTCTTATCCACAGATTATTTTTATTAAAAAATAATTTTGTCTGACCTATCTTTTACAATTAATGCAACACCCGAACTTTCTATGAA
>CAZDPP010000013.1:0-1288 GCA_964507495.1 uncultured Candidatus Saccharibacteria bacterium | reverse complement strand
GCTCACCGCTTAGCGCTCAAATCCGCTCTTTCTATGAAAACAAAAGACTTATCGGGCAAAAAATCTTTTCTCTCGGCGCGCGCTGCAGCAAAAAAAATACACTGCACTCCTGACTATATTGGCCGCCTGTGTCGTGAGGGCAAGTTGAGCGGTACACAAATAAAAAACGCCTGGTTTGTAAGTGAAGAATCGCTCGCAATGTTTCAAGCTGAGCGAGAGTGGCTTAAACAAGAGAGAGCGCTTGAGCTCTCAGATTTGCGTAGGCAAGAAAGCCAGTGGTATCAACGATCGTCCGATACTCCTCAGGTAAAAACAACCCCTCCTGTTGCACGCTTTTGGGTGCGTCCCTCACGAGCAATATTGATCAGCTTTTTCCTCTTTGCGAGTATGGTGTTTGCTAATACTTCGGGGTTGCCTCGTATAGAAATCAAGGATGCGGCGACGGGTCAGGCGCTTGGTGCAGCAGCCGGAAAACTCGAATCTCCTTTTTTTGGTGTGCATCCAGTATCTATTTCAATCCATGCAGCAACTGGGCCATCACTCTTTTCTCGTTTTGTGACTTTTCTTACTACACGATCAACTCCAACGTACGTCGAAAACACTACACCAACAACACAACCAGTTGCTTCGTCTGTTGTAAACAATACGACCAACAACAATATCACTAATAACTACACAACAAACGAAATACAGAATACTTATCACAACACCTATAACAGCTCGATCGCTGGCGCTCCACAAACGCCTGGTATCTCGGAGGGAGAACTTGATGCAAAGCTTGCAGCGCTCTCAACGTATGTACTTGCCGAAGCGCAGAAAAATGCGGTGCCTGTAAGTGGAGCTTTTTTTAACAATGTAAGCGGTGTTACTATTAGTGGCTCGACGCTGCAGAATATACAAGGACTTACTGACTCTGATATTCCAGACACTATAACAGCATCGAATTATCTCGCTCTTGCAGGAGGAACTCTTTTTGGGGCACTGAATAATTCCTCAACCGCAATGTCGACATTCTCAGGGGGACTCACTGTGGGTACTCTTGCTGTGTCTTCAACTACTGCAACATCAACATTTGCAAACGGCATTAATATTGCGAGCGGATGTTTTAGCATCAACGGGACATGTATCACTGGCGGAGGTGGTGGCAGCGGCACACCAGGAGGCTCAAATGGACAACTGCAATTTAATAACGGAGGTAGTTTTGATGGCGCCTCGGCCCTGACATATAATTCCACGACTGGAAATTTGGGCATGGGTTCGCTCACGTTTACAAGCGCTACCGGCACGT
>CAZDPP010000012.1:0-12124 GCA_964507495.1 uncultured Candidatus Saccharibacteria bacterium | reverse complement strand
CATAGTCGACGCAATGCTTCACTAGGACAATCTCTCAAACGCCCAATCGTTTAATAACGAAAGGGCATTTTTTCTTTTATGCGAAATACGCAACACTAGTTCGCTAATGGTCCAGCAAATACCCGATAGAGCGCCAGCTCGAGCGGGATAGCCGGAATGGGCGCACGATTTATTTCAATAAGTGCTGTAATGAGCTCGGCCAGCAATTGCGAGTTTATAGCCGCACCCTTAGCGCCCGCAAGCTCACGCAAGAGCGCCATGTCACTCTCGCTAAACTGCTCGCGCAATTCTTTCTTTAATTCCGGCGCAAAACGGAGCAACAACACCGAGCGCACTTTTGCGGTCACAAGTAAGACGAACACTTTTGCCGAACCGCCGTGTGCGAGTAATTGATGAAAAGCTGTAATGGCTCCCGCGATGTTTTTTTGTGCGAGATGCTCCAAAAATGCGTTTACCATGCTCGACGACGGCGCGCCCACCACTTTGGCAACCTCATCTTCCGTGAGTTTTTTATCAGGCGAGAGCGTAAGGACTTTTTGCAAAATCCCCAACGTGTCGCGAAACGAGCCATCACCCATAAGCGCCACCAGTTCGGCACCTTCGGGCGCTAGGTGCACGCCTTCTTTTTTTGCGACATCGAGCACGAGCTTTTTAAGTACCTCGTGCGTAGGTTTTGTAAATTGGAACGTCTGGCAGCGCGAGATAATTGTCTCGGGCACCTTATCAAGCTCGGTTGTTGCCAATACAAACACCACGTGTGAAGGCGGCTCTTCAAGGGTCTTCAAAAATGCACCCCACGCGGCGGGTGTCAGTGCGTGTGCTTCATCAATTATGTAGAACTTATACGCCGATTCAAACGGCAAGGTCGAGACACCTTCGCGCAGCTCGCGTATCTCGTCTATGCCGCGATTACTCGCCGCATCCATCTCGTATATATCCTTCTCACTCGTACCAACCGTGTGCGCCAAGATGCGCGCCATCGACGTTTTGCCAGTACCGCGCCCACCCGCAAACAAATACGCATGCGCGAGTCTTTTTTGTGCGACTGCAGACTCAAGAACCGAAACTACCGTGTCTTGCCCGCGCACTTCGGCAAAATTAGACGGCCTATATTTACGATAGAGCGCCAAGGGCGCTCTATCGTTACTCACATCCTTTTTCATGCCCCTAGTATATCAGTGGCTTTATTTTTTTGCTCGAGGAGATTTTTTAACTGCTTTTGGTGTTGCTTGTTTGTATGCTTTTTGCATGTGGCCCCAGGCACTCATCAAGTCTTTGGTCACCTGTGCTACCTGCTCCCCTGTCGCATCCTTAACTTTTGAATAATTCTTAACAACATCAGTAACTATTTTTGTATATGTCTCGCGGTCAAGCAGATCAGCCCCCTCGACACGCTCGAGTACTTCGGCACGCGCCTTGAGCATCCAACTGCGCGCAAGTTTTCGATGCTTGGCGGCACCCTTTGCACCATAGAGCCAGTATGCACCAGCTGCTGCCGCACCCGCCACCGCCGCCGCCACTCCGATAGTCATACCCGTTCCTGTATTTTTTTGTGTAGCCATATATTGTGATTATGTTTATACACAACTATTCTACCACATCCACTTCAGGCACCTTCTTTTTTGTTCGTGGTGCATTTGAGCGAGTTTTCTTTGAGAAAAATCCTATCAACACATCAACCATGGCCCGTGCTTTGTAGCCCTGTGCCTTGACCGCACTACGCAGATGCTCAAAAACTTCTTCGAGCTCGTTGCCTACTTTGCGTACTTTCGACACGACACCCTGCACATCGCTCACAATTGTGACAACAAAAAACAATGCTACCGCAACAAACAAAGAAATTATGACGAGCGCGATAGTGCTTATAAAAAAGAAAATGTCTGCATGTACGAGTGTGTTCATGTCTGCATTATACAGCAGCACCCTCTTGAGCAAGAAATGCTTCTATAATCTCCTCCACCTCGGCAGCGGAGTTCGTCTCCATTAATTTGATACGCAATTCTTTTGCACCGGGGAATCCTTCGCAATATGCCTTGAAATGCTTTTTCATAATGGCGAAGTTTTTAATGTCGCCGAGCAGCTTTTCAAAAAGTTTCGCGTGCTCAACCGCGATGCGTAAAACCTCCGACACAGTCGGTTGCGGAGCCGAAGATCGACGCAGAGACTGTGTCGGAGGTTCCAGCGACGGAGGAATATTCTTCCGAAAAGGTCCTCGGATCTCCTCGCTACGCTCGGCCAGACCATTTTCTTCAAAATATTCCTCCTTTGCAAAGAGCCAGGGTGTACCAAAAATAGCGCGGCCAAGCATCGCACCGTCGGCGCCGCTCTCCAACACCTTTTCCCTGGCATCTTCTAAATCCTTTGCATCGCCATTGCCAAGTATCAGCGTTTTACTCCCCAACTCGTTGCGAATTTCAACTGCGCGTTTGACCCGCTCCCATCGTGCCGGCACGGCCGACATTTCTTTTCGTGTCCGCGCATGTATGGTCACAGCCGCGGGTTCAGCGCTCAAAATCTTCGGCAACCATTCGTCAAGAATGTCTTTGTTGTACCCTAGCCGCGTCTTAACCGACACAGGCAGTCGGGGCGCGCCGCGCTTGGCTGCACGCACCAACTCGCAAGCACGCTCGGGGTTGAGTATCAACTTTGCCCCCGCACCTTGCTTTTCAACACTTGAGTCGGGACAGCCCATGTTGATGTCGATACCATCAAAGCCAAGCTCTTGTGCAAGAGCTGCCGCTTTTTCCATATGCTCTGGATTACTGGTAAAAAACTGCGCCACGATTGGCCGCTCGGCTTCGGTATATATAAGGTCGCGCATGAGCTTTGCCTTCCCTTCGGGCGTCGCGAGTACCAACCCATCGGCCGAGACAAACTCAGTCCACAAGACGTCAGGCCCGCCCCGCCACCCGGGTCGAGGAACCTTGCTGTACTTAGCTATAAGCCGGCGAAACGCCGCGTCGGTAACGTTCGCCAAAGGCGCCAATACAAAAAATGGCCTAGGTAAGGTATCCCAAAAACTCATAACAACACCTTACGGTGTTTTTTGTTTGTAGTACAGTTTGTCACCAAAACGCAGATCGAGATATTCAAAATTGCTTAAAGAGCTACCCACAAACGGGTCTGCACCGAGCGCCGCAACAAAGCGCTGCAACACATCACCACCATCGCTGCCAAGCGCAAAGAGTAATACAAAATTATTTTCAAACTGTACATGCGTATCCCCCGCAGCATCCACCGACACACTCCTGACCCCCAGAGGTGCTGTCTCTTTTGCTAACGCATCCACAAGCGCCGAAAGTGAACGAAATTGTTCACCGCCAAGAAATTGCTTAGGCAAACTCGTCGTCGCAATTGCGCCATAGTATTTGCGATATACATTACCTGAATACTCGGCCGAGACACTGTATGCCAAACCAGTATCATCCAAGAGCAAGCAATTACTTGTTGACGCCTCGACCTCTCCACACCACAAGGCCGCAGGAGTGCGCTCTACTATATCTACCGCCAAGGTATGGAATCCGCCAGCCGGCGAACCCACACGCACATCAACACGTTTGACCGCCGTAAACTGGGATAGGATATCTTCTTTTATATTTTGTTTCGGATACAAAAAAATATTGCGTTTAGAAAATATATAAAAATAATTTTGCGACAACTCTTTTTGTATATGTACCTCAACGGCCTTGGGGTCGGTTATGTGTGTGCCAGTAACTGCCACAACAGTGATGCGTATAAACGACGCCCACGAGAGCCACACCAACACTCCTAACACAAAGAGGAACAAGATGGCGCTCCCACCAAACACGAGCAATCTTTGTCTACGCTTGCGTGCGCGCAACCTCGACTCCCCCAACACCACCCGTTTTTGCATCATACATGCACTTTTTCGATTTTCTCTTTACCACCCATATAAGGGCGCAATACCGGAGGAATAGTCACGCTGCCGTCTTCGTTTTGATAGTTCTCTAAAATGGCAATGAGTGTGCGGCCAATAGCAAACGCAGTAGCGTCGTTCATATGTACCGGCTCGGTATCGCCGTTTGCGCGTTTGATCTTAGTATTGAGTCGTCGCGCTTGGAATCCTTGCATAAGGTCGGCACTGTGCGTCTCGCGGTACACTGCTTGGCCTGGCATATAACACTCAACATCGATATGACGATGGTCGGCATCGCCTTGGTCGCCTGTTGAGCAAATAAGAACTTGATATGGAATGTTCAGTTTTTGTAACAAATATTCTTGAACTGCCACCAAAAAATCTTGCTCGGCATAAGAGTGCTCTGGCATGCAAAATGTCTCCATCTCTACTTTGTCAAACTGATGCTGGCGCAAAATCCCGCGCGTGTCTTTGCCTGCCGAACCAGCTTCGCGACGAAACGCGGTCGAGTACCCGACATAGCGGATAGGTAGTTTTGATTCATCTATTGTCTCGTCCATGTGTAAAGGTCCGAGCGTGTGCTCGGCACTCCCCACAAACACCAAGTCGTCTTTCTCGTAATAGTAGCGCTCGTCGATGGGGTCAAGGCGCGCCATGCGGTTCATCACTTGTGAGCGCATCATGACAGGTGGCACCACAGGGATAAATGGTCGAGCGTCAACCGTGAGTGAGAATTGCTCAACTACTTTTTGCATCTCACTTTTTGAAGTGAGTGTCTCAAAACATAGATGCACAAGCGCAAATTGCATCAAAGCCAAATCACCCTTTAGGTATGTAAACCGCGCACCCGATACCTCGGCGGCTTTTTCGCTATCAATGATACCGAGATCTTTTCCGATATCCCAATGTGCTTTGGGTGTAAAAGAGAAATGCGGTTTTTCTCCCCACTGACGCAGTACTTTGTTTGCGCTCTCGTCTGGCCCCACAGGGGTATCAGCCGAAGGGATGTTGGGCACCTTAATGAGGAGCGGCACCAATTCCTTTTCGACTTCTTGATATTTTTCTTCTGCGGCCTTTAGATCTTCTTTTAGTTGTTTACCTGCTTCTGCATCACGCGCCTCTTGGGCCACACCGCGCTTACGATTAATCTCCCCGATGTCACCTGCAAGTTTTTTGCGTTCGTCAGCAAGCGCCAAAATACGATCAAGATCCACTTCCTCGCGGTTTTTGTTCTTGAGCGCCAAACGCACAATGTCTGGATTGTCCCGTATAAAAGTGATATCTAGCATGTACAATAAATAGTACAGTGTCGTACCCAATAGGACAACTCCGGGTTAGTGAGTTTCCGGGATTACTCCACGAGATCCCGGACAAGCCAAAACGGCTCTATGTGCGCGGCACATTGCCGCCCAAAAACACCACATACCTCTGCGTTGTGGGCTCGCGCCGCACCACCGCCTATGGTCAACGCATGGCCCACCAACTTATTGCTGGTCTTGCGCGCTCACCTGTCGCCATAGTGTCTGGTATGGCGATGGGGATAGATTCTGAGGCGCACAAAGCAGCACTTGATGTGGGGTTACCCACTGTGGCAGTGCTCCCCTCGGGGCTTGATGACCGCGTACTATACCCGAGCGTCAATCGGCCACTCGCGAAAAGAATTTTAGCGCTCGGCAGCGCGCTGTTGTCAGAAAACGAGCCAGAGTTTGTCGCCATGCTACACTCGTTCCCCGAACGCAACCGCATCTGCGCTGGTATATCAAAAGCTACTCTTATAGTAGAAGCCGGGGAGAAATCGGGTACACTCATCACTGCTCGCCTGGCGCTCGACTATAACCGCGAAGTGATGGGCATCCCGCACGAGCTCGGGCGCGAGACCGGCATGGGTGTCAATCGCCTGTTGCGTGAGGGTGCAACACTAGTGCGGGACAGCGACGACATCTTGCAAGTGTTGGGGCTCAAACCTTCAGACAAACCACAACAAACTATGTTCCCGACCGACCTCACCATTAGTGAAGTTGCAATACTCGAAACACTTCCGCCAGTTGGCGGACTAGCCCGCGATGAGCTTGTCGTCCTAGCCGACCTCTCGGCACAAGAAGCAAACATTGCACTTTCTTCCCTCCTCATTCGTGGATTGATCTTGGAGCGATTAGGAAAAATTGAACGAATATAGTAATCTTAATAAAGAAACCCCACTATAAGGATTGAGGTGATGGGCAAGCATAAAATTCCCCGGGAAAAGCAGTTGGGCAACACCAATAACAGAGGAAGAGGGGAAGTTCCTCCCATCGAGACCCAGAAGTGTCATCACTGTAATCCCCTTTCAGGAGTTCGTTGTACTGAACCTGCAGAGCCAGGGCGGGCTAACTGCAAAAAGCATTCAAACATCTTTCCCAACCAAGCTCCTGTCGAGACTAATTTTAATATGCATAGGAGGAGAGGAGAATAAATACGGGAAATTTTTAAACAAAGCGCCCCCAATAGAACCCGTGCTTCGGCTCGGGATTTTTTATTATACTTTGCGCAAAAGTAGTTTCCGTTGTATCAATGGAGACAAGCGCCACACAATATATAGTATGAAGCTCGTCATAGTAGAGTCGCCGGCAAAAGCAAAGACGATTGAAAAATATCTAAGAGAGATAAGTCCGGCTTCGCCAGCTGGCGAATTTGTCGTGCGCGCCTCCGTGGGCCATGTGCGCGACTTGCCCAAGAGCAATAAAAAAGCGATTGATATTGAAGCCGGCTTTGTCCCCCACTACGAGGTGGTGCCTGGCAAGATGGCAGTCATAGCCGACTTGCGTGAACTCTCAAAAAAAGCAAAAGAAGTCTTCCTTGCAACCGACCCCGACCGCGAAGGCGAGGCCATCGCATGGCATATCCAAGAGGAATTAAAGCTCAAAAAGCCCGACCGCATCGTCTTTCATGAGATTACGAAAGAAGCTATCGCCGAGGCGCTGGAACACCCGCGCAAAGTCGACGACAACCTGCGCTATGCTCAGGAAGCACGCCGCGTACTCGATCGTTTGGTAGGGTACGACCTCTCGGGGCTGATCTGGAAAAAAGTGCGCTACGGACTCTCGGCCGGCCGCGTGCAGTCGCCAGCGCTTCGCATCATCATGGAGCGCGAGCGCGAGATCCGCGCGTTTATACCAGAAACATATTTTGTTATCACAGCCGAGACAAAAACTCCAAAAAAGGATGCACTAACTTTAGTGTGTGTTGAGGAGCCAAAGACCCAAAAAGATACTGATACTATTATCGACGCTGTTAAGAAGGGTGGGTTGGTTGTGGCTAGTGTGACCGAAAGCGAGATGAAGCGCGCCACCCGCGCGCCATTTACCACCTCGACTCTGCAACAAACCGCTTCATCGCGCCTTGGATACTCGCCCGCCAACACCATGCGCATCGCACAAAAATTGTACGAGGCCGGGCACATCACCTATATGCGCACCGACTCGACAAATCTAGGGAAACCAGCGCAAGCAGCCATTTTGGCTGAAGTAGAGAAAAAATATGGTAAAGAGTATGTCGACGCACATATCTTTACTGCCAAATCAAAAAATGCTCAAGAGGCACACGAAGCTATCCGCCCCACACATATTGAAAAAACTTCACTCGGGCTCACGCCAGAGCAGAAAAAATTGTATGAGCTCATTTGGGCCCGCACCATAGCCTCGCAAATGGCAGATGCAAAATTGCTCAAGACAAAAATACTCGCCAACACTATGGATGAGAAAATTCCGGCATTTAGCGCCAACGGCTCGCCCGTGTTATTTGATGGATGGCTCAAGGCCGACCCCGACGCTCGCGGCGCGGATGTCGAGCTGCCAAACGTGGCAGCAAATGATGTGCTTGAAGTAGAAGATGTGAGTGCACAAGAAAAACAGACAACCCCACCACCACGCTACACCGAGGCTGGGCTTATAAAAGAATTAGAAAAACGTGGTATCGGCCGCCCCTCGACCTATGCCAGCATCATGAAGACGCTCGGCGACCGCGGCTATGTAGCCAAAGAAGGTCGCTCACTCGTGCCAACCGACACTGGAGATGTTGTGTCGACATTTTTAGAGGAATACTTCCCCACCTACATAAGCGACACGTTTACTGCTGAAATGGAAGACGAATTGGACGAAATTGCACAAGGCACGCGAGAATATGCAAAAACACTTAAAGACTTCTATACTCCTTTTCTCAAGGAAGTAAAACTCAAAGATAAAGAGGCGGGCAAAATAACAGACCTAGGCGCCACACCCGCGGAGTTTCTTTGCCCTGTATGCGGCAAACCCATGGTGTTTAAACTCTCGCGCCAAGGTAAGTTTATGAGTTGCTCAAATTTTCCCGAATGTTTGGGTGCGCGCTCGGAAGTGGGCGAGGTCATATCAAATGAGCCCGCAAAACCAATTGGTAATCACCCTGACACCGGTGAGGCTATCTATGTATTAAACGGCCGCTTTGGACCCTATGTGCAATTGGGCGAGATGCCCGAAGGCAAAGGCAAAACAAAAAAAGCAAAACCAAAACGCGCAAGTATCCCAAAAGAAAAAGATCCCACAACCGTGACTCTAGCTGATGCGGTGCACTACCTCTCACTTCCACGCGTCTTGGGTACCCACCCCACAACCGGCGAGCCAATCTCGGCAAACATCGGGCGCTTTGGGCCATATGTCGTGCACCAAAAAGATTTTCGCTCACTCAAAACTGATGATGTATATAACATAACTCTTGAGCGTGCACTCGAGATATTTAGCGAAGAGAAAAAACGCCGAGGATTTAGAAAAAAGGTAGAAGCGTAAAAACAATATATACTGACTCTATGTCAGGAGTAAAAGAAATACTCGACCTCATGAACGGGCCAAACAAGGAGGACTCTGCCTTGGTTGAGAAAGCCTACAATTTTGTGGCCGAGGCACACCGCGACCACAAACGATTTAGCGGCGAGCCATATTTAGTACACCTAGTCGAGACTGCAAAAGGCTTGGCAAGCCTTGGCATGAGTGCCAAGACGATTGCCGCAGGACTTTTACACGACTCAATTGAAGATGTTGATGTAAAACCTGAGACTCTTGAAAAAGAGTTTGGCAAAGAAGTACTCTTTTTAGTCGAAGGTGTGACCAAACTCGGCCACTTTAAATATCGCGGAGCCGAGCGTCATCGAGAAAGCTTGCGCAAACTACTTGTTGCAACCGGCAAAGACGCGCGTGTTTTGATAATCAAGCTGATGGACCGCTTGCACAATATGCGCACGCTCGAGCACGTGCCGGCTGATAAACAGAAACGCATCGCGCTTGAAACACTCGAGATCTATGCCGCAATCGCACACCGACTTGGTATGGGCCTTATCCGTCGCGAGCTCGAGGATCGCGCGTTTGAGTACGCCTACCCCGAGGAATTTACGCAGGCAAAAAAATTACTCAGTGAGCGCGCAGGGGCAACCGACGAGAGGCTTGAGAAGATGTCCCGCACACTTAAGCGTGCCTTGGCCGAAAACGGTATAACAAAGTTCCACACCGACCAGCGTGTCAAAGGCCTTTGGAGCCTCTGGCAAAAACTCAAGCGCAAGGGCGGCGACATTGCAAACGTATATGACATAGCGGCTCTTCGTGTTGTGGTGCCGACAATTGCCGACTGTTACCGTGTGCTAGGTATTGCACATAAACTATGGCAACCTCTACCAAACAAGATTAAAGATTATATTGCCTTCCCCAAACCAAACGGTTATCAAGGACTGCATACCACCGTATTTTCAGGCGATGGAGAAATCGTCGAGATTCAAATCCGCACCGAAGAGATGCATCAAGAAGCTCAGTACGGTATCGCCGCACATGTGGTATATAAAGAGGCAGCAGTCGACGGTACACCACAGACAACAACTACACGGCTCACAAGTTTTGATTGGATACGCAGTCTTATTCCCAACCTCAAACGCATGGCCAAACGAGAGAGTCCGAACAAACATGAACCCATCGAAACACCTCGTGGCCGCGCACGCTATGGCGCGCCGGAAACTCCCGAATGGCTATCAGAACTTAAGGATGAAGTAGAAGAAAATCCCGACTTCGAGACGACGTTGCGCACCGACATATTCTCGCACCATGTGTTTGTGTTTACCCCCACAGGTGATGTGGTGGACCTCCCCGTCAATTCGAGCCCTATTGATTTTGCCTATGCTATACACTCAGATATCGGCGACCACATTGCGGGCGCTAAAGTAAACGGCAAACTGGTACCTATTGATACTGCGCTCCACAATGGTGACATCGTGGAGATCCAAACCAAGAAAACATCGACACCGACACAAAAGTGGCTTGGGTTTGCAAAAACAAGCCTTGCCCGCCGCCACATCCGCGCGGCACTTGAGCGCGAAAAGCCTAATTAGAGCGAGAAGCTCGAAGGGTCGAAAGTATTTTCGTCTTTTGTTTTTTCTTCGGTCGTGCGGTCGTCGAGGTTTTCTGACTCAGCAGGGTCCTGAGAAAATGGCTTGGCCGAGTCTTCGAGGAGATCCGAGGACTTTTGTGGAGGAGATTCCGGTGCCGAAGTAGCATTCTTCGCTATCCGACTTGCAAGCGCAGCAAAAAGAGCGTGTAGATCATCTTCGGAGAAAAAGTCTATAGACAACTTACCTCCGTTCTCTTTCGTCTCGATAGCGACACGTGTACCCAAGGCGGCGGTCAACTCACGCTCCATCTCCAAGATCTCGGGTGCGTATAGATACTCTTTCTTTCGTACCTTATCAAACGCGATACGGCGTGCAATAGACTCTGTGTCGCGCACGGTGAGCTTTTTGAGCATGATCTCCCGAAACAGCACTTGTTGTTCTTGCGGCCTATCGATAAGCATCAATAGAGGCCTTGTGTGCCCTTCGGCGATCTTACCCTCCGACAGTGCCGTCTGCATCTCTGGCGGAAGTGTCAAAAGACGAATGGTGTTCGAGACGTATTCGCGGCTTTTACCAACCTTCTCGGCCACTTGCGTGTGCTTGAATCCGAATTCGTTGACCAGCTTTGCAAACGCCTGTGCGCGATCAATAGGATTGAGATCTTCGCGCTGCAAATTCTCAATGATAGCAACTTCGAGTTTTGTCTTGTCGTCTTCAAAATCAGCGCGGATGATAACCGGCACTTGGGCGACACCCGCAATCTTAGACGCCCGTAAGCGGCGCTCACCCGCAATTAACTCATAGTCGGTACCAATACCACCGTCTGGTTTCTCAAACTCGCGGCGTGTGACCGTGAGCGGCTGGATGACGCCGTATTGGCGGATTGATTTTGCAAGGTCGTTGAGCTTTGCTTCGTCAAACTCCTTGCGGGGCTGAAAAGGGTTGGGCTTGATTTTGTCGACCTCGACCCAAAAAATGGCGTTATTGTAAAACTCTGACATACAAGATATTCTAACATAACCCCTACTGTATGGTGGAGGTTCTCGGGTTTGTTTGTTCATAATAATGCCGGAGTGGTGGCGGTTTTCGGGCTTGCTCGTTCATAATAATGCCGGAGTGGTGGAATGGTATACACGCACGACTCAAAATCGTGTCTCGCAAGGGATGGGAGTTCGAGTCTCCCCTCCGGCACAGCAACTTTTTAACAACTATGATACGCTATCGCTAGGCACCTTCAACAAGGAAAGTGGCGCCATGCACAAAAACCCTGTCATTTTGGCCTACGACAAAATCATCTTTGGAGACGAAGAGAGAGAACTCCTGCGCGCAATCGCACCTCACATTGGAGGCGTGAAGATCGGCATAGAGGCGATGACTGCCCTCATGTGGGGCGAAGGCGTGGAGTTGGAACATGTCGCCGACCACGTCCGAGCATTCGTCAAGGACGAGCTCGAGCCAGGCCTCCCCGTCATGTGGGACGCGAAGCTCCATGACATTGGAGAATCTACCATCAGAGCACTCATGAACATCCTCAAGACTGGCGTTTCGATGGTGACCGTACACGCCACCATGAGCGAGAGTACGCTTCGTAACATCGCGAGGATGTGCCGGCAATCCGGCGTCTTGCCGCTCGCGGTGACCGTGTTGACCGACTTAGATCGCGCTGAGTGCCAAGATGTCTACATGGAATCTCCGGATAACACGGTTGTGCGACTCGCCGAACGCACCCTTACGTGCGGCATCAAAGGACTTGTGTGTTCGCCACAAGAACTCTTGGCGCTCGAGCGCGGAGGGCTTTTGAGAGAAATCACCACCGTGGTCCCAGGTATACGTCCTTCGTGGGCTACTGTGGGCGACCACAAACGGGT
>CAZDPP010000011.1:0-12165 GCA_964507495.1 uncultured Candidatus Saccharibacteria bacterium | reverse complement strand
ATAGTTTTGTGGTGTGTATTGAAATGGTACAGCGCAATATGCCACGCTTAAGGGTTGGGGTGCCCACACACACTTTTCAGGAAAGGGTTGAAACGAGAGTAGGATATTTTTACCACTCGCATTATCGCGTATATAACTCAAGTGTATGGCGTCGTTTGGTGCTGTTTGGTACAAGATTTTAGAAAACGTACTATTGGCGACAGTTGTTAGTCCTGCGGCGTACACCACCTGAGACACTGTCCCACTCGTACTGTTGATAGAAAAAAGTACACCAGGGACGCCAACTGCAGATTTTGTCTGAGCAAGTATGGTGTTTTGTGATGGCCACGAGAGGATCAGTTGTGAGAGTGGGAGAGAAAAAACTTTTCGGCTATTAGTGCCACTTGGTGTGGCTATATAACCATCAACACCACCTAAGGTTTTTAAAAGATATACAATATTTTTTCCATCAGGAGAGCTTGCGAGCGAGAGTATGTTGTTGGGTAAAAACTGTACACGTATAGGAAGTTGTGCGGCGCTTAAGGAGGTGGTTGCGGGAGGTAATCCTACATACACTGTTTTAACTACCTCATCATCGATATAGTGAAACAGTGCGGCACCTCCCTGCTCTGCCCACACCACAGAGGCAACAGCAGGAATAGTGGTGTTTGATGCTGGGCGAGATGAGGCGCTTGAGGTGCTTATAGCTTGGTCAAGTACGTGACCGCTGTCTTGCATAACATAGCGCGCAATAGTGGTTGTTGGTCTTGATGTCTGCACAAACACAGCGCTTGCTATGGGGCCATTTGCAATCTTGAATATTTTTTGTTGCGATTGTGGTGCGACGTTGGTTGTTGTAGCAGGGTTTGTAGGGTTGTTTGTTGGGGTGTTTGAGACGTCAACACCTCCGCCGAAGTTGGGGGTAGGAATGACCGAGACAAGTGGGGCGTCTGCGCGAAAGAAGAAAAACCACAACACAATACTCAAAAGCAGTACTACTCCAATACCGGCACCAATTTTTTTCCAATCGAAATACATGGTTATTTTGGTCTTAAACAAGAGAGCCGGTTAATGTTGCGCTCCACAACTCCTCCAAAATCATTCTTACACCGTTCCGCAAAAGCGTTCTGTTCTTGGGTGCTCGTGTTGTATTCTATAAAATCTCCCGGAACTAAAGGATCTTTTGGTGCCTGAGTAGCATCCAACTGTTTTGTGCTCGTAGTTGGAATAATATTGTTACTAAACATGAGTAGTTGTGGGTTTATGGTATTGAGTATAAGCCACGCGCCGATAAGTAGAAGGAGTCCCCACAGCGCGGCCTCTATGCGTTTTTTTGCTAATGCTTTTTTATTTATAATTTCAGAAAACATATATACTACACCACCAAAAATGAGCGCCCCGACTGCCCACAGCGCAGCTAAAATAATCGATATTTTAAATATTGACCCTAAAAACTCAGAAAAATTCTGTGGCCCTGGTGTTTGTTTATACACATCGCTTATGGGTTCAAGTGGGACATATGCCGGCAGGTTGCCAGGATAGTTTGTGTCTTGAGCCAATGTCAAAGTTGGCAACAAAAGCGATATAAAAAATAAAAATGCTAAAATTTTTTTCATAGTCCAAAGAATGATGATAGCAAAGAGTTTTGTTTGCCAAACAATAGTTGTAGTGTGGCTGCGCCCGACTGCAAAAGCGTGTTGATACCATTATTTTGCACTGAAACCTCGATCTGGGCGCTGCCCGCAGAGTCCCCTGTTTGTCGTAAGGTAAGGAGTCCGCGTGCGGCATCTGGTCCCGCTGTTTCTTGGCCATTGAGTGTCCACGCAAAGTTGAGGTTATTGTTGCGTGCAAAGAAGTATGGCTCAGCCTTGAGAGTAATTTCTTTTGTATTAAGCGAGCCTACCCCAGAGGTTGCTGAGTCGAGGAGCTCTCCACGTAGTGGATCTTGAGGATACAAAACCACTTGCGGAGTACTTGCTGGGATAGTGATTTCTCCACGACCTACTTTGTTTCCACCAAAGTACACCTCAACTTGTGCGTCTTCTCCCCCTTTTCCTCCCAACTCATCCCCCACAAAAGAAAATGTGTTACGTCCCAGGCCCGACTGGTTCGGCGCTGGAGTGTCCCCATGTGTCCACTGGAATGACAATTTGCTTGTGGGTATCAGACTTCCACCCGACATAACAATAGGAAACGCAACCACCTTCAAGGAAGATCCCGCGCTATAGAGGGCTCTACCTTTATATAAAAGAGGAGTGGTGGTGTCTGCCTCCCAAAGCATATTGACGACCGATGGATAAAAAGAAAAGTCGTGTGTGATTGTGCCTTGAGAGGCAGAAGTAATAATAAGGTGAATATGTGTAACACTACCCACTCCTCCCGCAATGAAGCTAAAAGTCCTCGAATTACCAGATGAAACGGTTTTACCGTCTTGTTGCCATGTTATGGTTGAGTCGCCTAAAAAGGTTCCAATACCCTGGACCTCGATAACCACGCGCTCTCCGGGGCCGGGTGTTTCGGGCGCGACGATGTATTGTACTGGGTCGGGACTTTTACTAAGTGTTTGTGCGTGTACGCTTGGGCTTGTACATAATAATAAAATAGCCAGTGCTACCCCTGTGATTTTTTGTGGACGAATACCGTCGATGTTTTTTAAGTTAGTTTTGAGTGTTTGTCTTGATTCAAAACGACTTGCTTGTTGTTGCTCGCTATCTACGCCGTTGTTTTGTGCAACCAGGCTCGAGGTTTTATGTTGCATGTCCTTAATAAGACGAAACCCTGCCCCCACAAGTGTGTTTGGTGCAAATGTCGTTGCAAGGTTTTTTGCTGCACCTCCAACCAAGCCGCCAAGGGATGCTTTTTTTCGCAACACAGACAATACTGTCAGGGTTGTCCATCCGGGCAAATCATTAAACCCAGGTATAATTTCCAACAACCCTCCGCCAAAAAGATATTTTGGATAAAACATCCCTCCTGATGCAAGAAACATAACAAGTATGGTTCCAAACGTGGCACTTATACAAAAATTTACAACAAAACCAAGTAAAATACCGACAGGGACTGCTATTGGGGCAGTGAACCCATTTGCAAATGTTCCGGCAGCACCTCCCGCCACCGTACATAATGCAAAAGAAAAGGATCCAAGTTTTTCACACACCAGAGCTCCAACTCCCGCACCTGCCGCTGTTCCTGAAAAGGTCCCAATAACAACCAGCCCAAATGAGATACCCGCCTGGAGGCCGTCAATAAACAATGCAAAAAGTATCAGTGCCGCGTTTCTCATGGTTGTTTTGAAGCGAGGGCTGCGGCATCTGCTTTCTGTTTGCGTATAGCCAATACTTGCGAAGGGTCAGAGGTGATAATTTGGTCTTCGGTGTATGAGGCGATGACTTTAATGGCCACATGTTTGAGGCCGGCAAAAAATATCCCCTCCCCCACATCGGATTCGAGCAACAAAGTCTTCTCTTCATCAGAGAGATTGAACGTTTTTTGTAAGTTATCAATAGTTGTGGGTGATTGTTTGAGCAGTAGTTGGATGGATGAGTTGGTAATCATAGGCAACCCATATGGTGACTTGAGAAAGTCATCTACGTCCTGGGTAATGGTGGCGAGACCAAGGTAATACTTGCGTCCGCGTTTAGCCATCGAGTACAAAAACGAGGCTGTGTCTTCTGATTTCATCATCCACCACGCCTCGTCTATAACAAGTAAGCGTTTTTTGAGATTTTTACGTACCGCATTCCATATATAGTGTGTGATAAGGTACATAGCAACAGGTTTTAAGTCGTCTTCCATATCACGCACAGAGAAGACCACAAACTTTTTGTTGATATCAACATTTGTGGCTTGGTTGATAAAGCCCGACCATGTACCTTTGGTATATTTTGAAAGTCTCTGCACCAACGACTCACTTCCCTCCATGCCAGCCAACACCATTTCGAAATCTGAAAGGAGTGGCGGTTCAATCTCAGCAAAATTCGAATCGATAGTAATATCCTTGAGCGCATAGGTTTCGGTAATCGCCTTGTCAATTATCGCGTCTTCCTCAGGTGTGATGCCGCCAAGCATTAATCGAAATAGCCCTACCAGCGCCACAATATTCGAGCGCAAAATATCCGCAGAACTCTCGTCCTCTCGAGGTATTGGCAAATCAAACGGGTTGATGTGATGCTCGGAGTTGAGTGAGATATTAAAATATCGCCCACCCACCGTTTGGCTTAAAAATTCGTACTCGCGCTCAGGGTCGATAACGATAACCTCGGTGTCAAACATGAGTGTGCGCAAAATTTCAAGCTTGGTGGCATATGATTTGCCAGAACCAGATTTTGCAAAAATAACAGAGTTGTAGTTTTCGAGGCTAAAACGATCAAAAAGTACTAGTGAGGCGTTGTGGCGATTAACGCCGTAGAGGATACCTTTATCAGATGTAAGATCAAAGGATACAAAGGGGAAAATTGATGAAAGAGGTGACGAGTTGAGTTTTGAGTTGACCGCAAGTTCGTCGAGCCCGAGTGGTAGGGCGCTGCGAAAACCTTGTACTTGTTGGAAAAGAGCTGGTTTTACATAAATAAGACGAGATTCAAGCATCGACTTGATCTCAGACTCTGCTTTGTCGAGCTCCTCAACAGCCGAGCCATAGATGGTAATATATACACCCACATCAAATATTTTTTCTTGTGCTTGTTGGAGTTGGTCGCGCAGATCCTCCAGGTCGCGGTATGCAGTATCAAGTATTGGGTCACGCACCAATCCCTTCTCCTCGCGAGCTATGATTTGTGATTGCACTTCGGCCACCTTTTTTTGGAATTTCTTCAATATTTCACCCGAGTCTATAGGGTGTACAAAAACTGATATATCGAGTACGCGGTCGAGGTTGATAATAGGCGCAAACCACGAGTCAGTTAGGGTGCGAGGATACGACATCACAAAAAAAGTGCGCGCGATTTTATCGCCCAAATTTATCTCGCGAGGAGTTATCTTGAGTGCCGAGGGGGCTATAACGTCTTGCAACTCCAACACCCCCTGTTTGTATATTTGCTCTGGCATCACCGACCCTATCGCAGTCTTTGTGTCAGTGTCAGATGTTTTTGATTTTAAAAAATCCAAGATAGACATAGTATTATTCTACCCCACTCACTACCTGCAAAGGCTTCTCCAACTCCCCAGGATTGAATAGTTTGTAAAACAATTCAATTACTTCCTCCGTCCCCAGCGCCACCACACGCACTCCTGTGCGCACAAGCCCTTGTTCGACCACAGCGATGCGTTGTTCAAGTTGTGTGCGGTATTGTTCAAACTGCTCGTCCGCCAGAGCTCCAGCCTCCTCAACACTCTTTTTGCTCGGTAGGATGGCTTTTATAGCTCCCCCTACCCCCGTGCCGCGCGCAACGAGCGCTGGGTCATAAGGTACAACAATGAAAAAGTTTTTTGACATAATATTTGAGCGAGCGGTAAAGTCTTTAATAAAAGAAATATATTCTCTTATTTGTATTTTCATCAAATCATCCAACTCGGCAGCATAGCGCTCCTCAAGTATAGCGATATAGGGTCGTATATCGAGTGCGCGTGATTCTATAAAAAATTGTGCAGTAAATTCCAGTGAGTTAAGGAAGTTTTGAAATTGCCCAATGATGGCACTCTGCTCGTCTTGGGATTTTAATGCCAAGTTGATCGATGAGCCCATCAAAAGCATACGGAGTCCTCCGTCTTTGAGTATTACAACCCCGTCGCGCACCTCTTTAATCGGTACGAATTCTTGTGTTGCACCCGCTTTTACTTTTTGATCAGCCATACTAGATTTCAAACTGCCCAACAACCTCACTCTTACGTGTGCGGTCTTTTATGTTGAGCGACCATGAAAGATCCCTAAGTCTACTTTCGGAGAGTTGAGGTACTGTAAGGGCGCTCGAATCTACTGCTACCTTTTTCTTAGTCGAAGGTGTAGTGTTTATTTTTTGTTTCCATAAATACAACTTGTTTCCCATAAGGTATCCAAAAGCGTGTTCGAGCGCCACAATAAGCGGACGACCGTTTACTTGATAAAACGCAAGTGCAAGGGCAAAGCCGATGACGGGGATAGCAAGGATTATGGTGAGATAGAGAGGTAGAAAAGTAAAAAATACCAAACATGCGCCACCTGCTGCTGCAAGATAAATAAACTGCTTAAGGGTAAGGGGTCCAAATATCTTATCTTCTATCTCAATAAATTGAGGAACTTGATACTGCATCACTACAAGTATAACTGCTCGTTAGTGCCGGGCAAAGGATAGTTATGCCTGTGGTTACTCAGGAGGCTCACGATAGGGGTCGGTTTTGTAGGTGCGCGAAGGAGGTGTTACAACTGTTTTCTCTGTAAGTAGATGGTCGGTGGGGGTGGCGCGCACAGCGTCGGTAAAAGGGGTTGCTGGTTTTGATGCTGAAGGTGTTTCTGCTACCAATAGTGCCTGGGCAAGAGTTTCTTGGTCCTCCATAAATGCCTGCATAGACTCACGGATAGGAAAAAACACCTGCTCAGCGACATCACCCGCAACTTGTTCTGCTTCCTCGGGTGTTAGGTGTAAGTCTCTACCCACTGTGTCCGCAAACTCCCCGGGGTCGGCAAAACAAAGTAATATCAGTACTGTTTCGTCGCTCAGAATCCCCACTTGGTCGATATGGAATTTGTGTTTAGTCCCTATTTCTTGCAATTTTTTGCCCAAATCAGCAGACTGTATCGCCTGACGCACATCGTCGGGCAACTCGCTCATACGTCTTTGTATTTGTTGTTGCAACTCTTCGTCCATGACTATTATTATACTCCACCCTCCAAGTCACGTCCTATTTTTGGTTCCACAAAACCCTCTGTTTTTGGTGTAGACGCTTCAGGTGTGGGTTGTGGGGCGGTCGTACGGAGTTTTTGGTCTGTCGCTGGTTGACCGGTTTTAATACTCTGTATAGCCGAAAGTAGACCTCTCTCCCCTTTTATACGCTGTTTGTTTAGTTCGTTGGCTTGCTCTGTCCCTTTTGCAATACGGTTGAGGACACCCATACTTGCCCTATCAAGGCTCACGGTTGGTGGTTCTTTTGGTAATGACCACAGTGGCTGCTTTTCTTTGTTTGGTGGCACTTGAGCTGCAGGAGTACTTGTTGTGGCAGATATAGTAGGGGTTGTGTTTGTTTGGCGAGGTATTTCTTGTTCAGACATTCTGCTCAATCGTTGGGTATTGTAAATTATTTCAGAAACATCGGGGTTTTCTTGTTGTGGTCGGGGCGGTATTGTGCGAGTCGGTGCAGTACCTCCTGAAGGACCATCGTTCCGATTGCGCTGCGTAGGATCAGCTCCAAATACGTTTGGTTGTGGTTGAGTATGTTTTGCTCTAGCTCCCGGAGGCGTGTTGGTTTGAGCCCTCCTACCATTGAAGAAATCATTTGTTCTTGCTTGGGCTTGTGTTGGAGATATGCCACCAGGTGTGGGTAGTGGTGGAGTTGGGGTTGGTGGCGGAGGTTCTGGTTTATAGCCCTCAGTTATGAGATCAAGCATGCGAACAGCAGCGTCTTTGGTTCCGCGGATACGGCGAGCGGCCTCTTTGTCAGCCGCAGTAAGGAAAGTGATGTTTCGACCCAACCTTCCAAAGTTTGCCCAACTTCGCTTATCGATAGAGTCTGCATAATTTGCCTTATTACTCTCCCCTGTCGCTTGTTTGATCTTAGCTGCGATACCCTTATGTTCTTTTTCAAACGCGGCCTTCTTTTCTTTAAGAGCTCTTCGGGATTCGCTACTATTGAGTTCCTGGTTTTCTTTATGTGCTGCTGCATACTCTGACGCCGCACGTCGATACGCCTCCTTTTGTTCGGGATTGAGTTTTTTGATCTCTTCTTCAAGAATCTGCCTCTCTTTTCTTACTACATCAGCTTCTGAAAGCTTAAATTTCTCAGACTGAGCAACTCTGTACGCAACCCTATCATCAAAACTCTTCTTGTAGCCCCCCACCCCTCTTCCAGTGCCAAGGTCAATGCCGGTGCGCGCAACCTGTGTTTTAAGGCTCTGGACACCACGGGCATCAAAGCTTGCGGCGCCAAGTTTGCCTGCAATGTTGCGGAGCGGGCGCAAGATAGGTGTCTTAGAGGCTGCTGTTGCAAAACGGCCGTTATCAAAGATTTTCTGAGCTCCCCACCCTATTGAGTTTCGGCCAAGCCAGCCCGCTGTACCCAAGGTGGCCCCACTGAGTCGCCTGCCGACCCATCCGCTGAAGTTTTTTGCTGCTGCGTTGCCTTGTGCTGCTACGACATCAGAAGCTTTGAGTCCAAAATACATCATCACCACAACCAACCCTAGTCGTATGAATATATTTGCAATCGATATGCCAAGTGCCCAAGGGAATCCGTTATTATTTGCGTCTGCTACGACAGAGTTGTTGATACTATTGAAAATACTACCAACGAGCCCATCTGTCCCTCCCGCGGTAGCCATCTCAACCATAAAGTAGTTGATGATGATAAAAATAAACAAAAAGAACGCAGGAAAAATTGATTGCTGAAAGAGGTTGCTTTGCCAATAAGCGTACCACTTCTCCAACTTCTTTCCAGGAAATGCTCTGATGATAAACGCGGCTGGTGCAAAAATAATAACAAACCACAACATGATGAGTCGGTATAAGAACTTGAACCCAACAGTAAAAAAAGTTGTGGCAAGTATGGCAAACATGGCGCCGACAGCTATGTAGAGGAACGAAAGTACAATAACAACAACCAAAAAGTTCGCTGATTTTTGGGCACCACCATTGCCGTTATAAAACGCAACAAAGGAGGGGGTGCTAAATAGGTTTTGTATCTTCGTTACCTGCATGATATTCCATGTAAGGTCTTTGGGGCTGTTGCCGGGAGTTATAAGGTTGGTGATCTTGGCCCCACTTCCGGTACTTACATAGCCACTGGTTGCGGCGGTTTGAGACACGGTTTCCTTGATAGGTATGGCATTGTACATCTGCACTGCCAGATAATTACCCGCATCAATAACAACCCTAGTAAGGAAGAAGCTAAAGTTTATAAGCAGCGCCATGACGATAACCACCGCCAATGTTTTTATGGTCCCTGAGGTGTCTGCTTGGAGAATGATGGTGATAGCAATGTAGATAAGGATAAATATAAAGGCCATGTTGGCCACGTCGCGCATGGCCGCCCACCCAACGGAGAGAAATGAGAGAGAATATGAGGCGCTGGTGAGGGTAAGCTGTACTGCAGTGTTGAATATATAGCTGCCCATGTAGGCGAACGCACTCATCATCCCTACCGTAAAGACGTAGACAACGTTGGTAATACAAAGGTCCCATGTCGCGGCATCAAATTTGCACGAGGGGATAGTTAGGTCCTGTGGGGGGCGTTGGGAGGTGGACGAATCTGTTGAGGGAACTACTCCGGCGGGGGGTGTGGCGGTGCCCGCTGGTTCTACTGCGTGCACTGCAGGTGCCAAGGGTGAGAATACAACTGCAACCAATACAAACGCTACCAACGCTCGTGTAGCCCACAACCCCCACCCCTTTTTTAGTTTATTGTGCATGACATTGCTGGAGCCCCACTGCGATAGTCTGGTTGATGGTGCCAAGATCAGAGTTGAGCCGTATTTGGTCTTCTTGTGAGTCAACGACATTAGTGTCTTGAGTAAATGCGCCATTTTGTATTTGAGTAGCAAGGCTGTTCATCAGATTCTGGAGTGCGTAGGTGTCGGTAGTGCTCTGCGCCTGGTCTTGGTAACTCTGAAGCTCTGTGAGTGCTGCAGTCGATTGCGATGCTTTGTTTTGGTAGAGCACGAGTTGGCTGTTGAGTTGCGCAAGAATAGAGTTTGCCCCGTCTGCGTTTTGTTGCGCTTGGCTTGACGATATTCCACTTGTGGTCGACGAGGCGACATGTGCGAGCCAACAGTCTCTGAGCGCTTGAGTTTGGGTTATTGATGATTGAATATTTGCGATGTTTTCTTGCATTAAACCAGTCAATTGTTGCGAAGATTGTTTTAACTGAGGGATGTTTTGGAGGATACTTTGCAAAACAGCACCATTACTGCTGTTACTGTTACTCGAACTCACGTACCCATTCCCACTTGAGCTAAGGTTTGCCAGGCCTTTATAGGCCACATTTTGGATAAGTTGGCTCACTAGCGCGCCAATTATTTCGTCAAAATATTTCGCAGTGGAGAGTGATTGGGTGTTTATACCAAGTGTTTGGTCGAGAGTTTGCGCAATGGCGGTACCTGGGGTCACGGTTACGTTGTCGCATACGCGCCAAGAGGTATCTCCGGTATCAGTAAACTCCGCGCCCACTTGGGTCACAGTCCTATTTTCTGAGGCAGTCGGACGAGTGGTGGTGATACGACAATTTTTCTCTTGCTTAATAGACAAGAATCCGCCACTAAGGCTCATATCAAAGGCTTTTTCACCCTTGGCGTTGGTGGCTGCGTTTTGGATACCAATGCTTCCGTATGCATATGCACCATAGGGATTGTTGGTGGGGACGGTGGTAAACGAGAGTAGGCCTGGCCAACCACCCGACGCAAAGTCACCATTCATAAAGTTGGTGACGTTGCTTATGACCTTATTGAGTGTACAGGATTGGGCGCCATGGTTGGCATAGCTTTGCGCTATGGCAATTTTGACCTGGAGTTGGAACGGGCTACACAAGAACGAAAGAGCGCTGCCTTTGATAAATTGTCCCGCTGCATTATCTGCAACGTTTGTAAAGAATTGCTCTGAGTTTTGCACAAACGAAGGTGAGCCATTAAAGCCGGAGTTTATCCACTGCACAGTACTCCTCGTGATTTGCTCGAGCGCGGCGTGCGCCACTGTACGAGCAAAGCAATCGAGCAGGCGGCTGTTGATGAGTTCGGAAAGTTGGACACTGAGCCCCAAGTTGGTTGCAATAGTGGTGCCACTGTTAGTAAGAGTATTACCCATATCAGCGGCTTGGACAGCAATAGGATTTTTTGATAAACCTGTGCCGGCCACGGCTAGTGCAAACGATCCTCCAATGGTGGTTGCAAGTGATGGTAATACGCACGCTACCCCTCCCGCCGCGGCAGCGCCCAGGAGCGTCCCACCGAGCCCACTGTCGTCTCCTCCCCCATTGAGGCTACCGCCGCTAATATCAGGAATAATGCCTCCGTAGATACCAGGACTCGTAATAGAATTAATGCCCCCAGGATTAAAGATATTTCCAATCCCTCCACCATTTTGAACAATCCCTCCACCCTGTGTGGTTGAGCCCATGAGCCATATGACCCCCGGCACATCAAACGAGCCTGTATTGTAGGCACTCGTGTCGTCTGTTGGTATATATCCTCCTGCGTCGCTCGTCACCACCACCTCCCCTGGGTTAGTGATGGTGTAGTTTCCGTTTATATCTGTTGTGCTGCCTCCACCCTGCCCCGCTGTGTTTGTGGGAAGAGTGTTTGCTATGTTGGTTTGCGTGCCATTTGCAGTAGAGCGGGTGTTTGTGGTGGTGCTGTTTTGTATTGAGCCAAAATTACTGCTCGTGGGAGGAAACTGTACAGGAGTTTTATTGAAAAACCACCACCATAAAAGGGCCAGGAGCGCCAAAACCCCTAACGCTATAAGTATGATGTAGAATATCTGTTTTTTCATACGTTACTGTTGTTGCGACAAAAGCGCATTCCACAAGGCTCCCTGCCCGTCCTTACTAAAAAGTATACCGTCTTTGTTTAATACTTGAGCGATATTTATAAACACACTTTGTTGGGTGTCTTTGATGGAATTATATTGCTGGAGCCCTGCGAGGCCTCGTAGTGGGTCACCCGATATACTTTGCATGTTTGGATATGTCTGCGCCATCTGTTCAAAGCCTGTAACCATCTGCAAATGAAAAGGTGTAAGTGATTGTGGTACGGGGGTGTTTGAGAGATCTTTTGCGAGCAATGAGTACTCTTTTTGTATTGCTGCAAGTTGGGATAGTTGGTTGGCTGTCCCGTTTATATAATTGCCCAAAATGATAAGAGTTTTCCCCATACTAGCCTCGGGATGGCTCGCAAGCACGCCCTCAACCGCAATTCCATAGGCTCGAAGTGAGGCGGCAGTGTCGGCAACAGCCACAAGGTCGTCCAGAGTATATGTTTTGGCGTTTACTACCGCGCCAGACTTGATTTGCTGTAAAGCGGAGGCAATAAGTTGGTTTTGGGTAGGAATATCCGCGCCCAAGCCCTGG
>CAZDPP010000010.1:7056-12405 GCA_964507495.1 uncultured Candidatus Saccharibacteria bacterium | reverse complement strand
GCAGCTTTCCGATCGGTAGTCTGTTCCTTGTAAATTAACACCCATTCTCCAGAAAATCTAGCTCTATAAGAATTTTTAAAAATACCTGAACTATGCAAAGTAATTCGATTTTCTATATCTTTGGTCTGTCCAACATAGATTTTTTTGTGCTGCGCATTATAAATTGCGCACACTATGTACATAATTCTCTGAAGCTGCTCTATCTCCGCCAGTTGGCGGAGAGCTACCGCGGAATGTTTAAGCCAAATCGGCTTGAGTAAATTATACGATATTTAGACCTTTTGAGCAAAGACGGTCGGTATTGTTTTATACTGCCTATATGACAGAGAAAAAGAAGAAACGAACCACTGTCCAGGCGAGTTCTAAACAGGTGATGAGAGTGCGAGCACAAACTGAGGCAAAGCATGAGTCGGTCAAGCGAATTGGCACAACGTTTATTATTGCTGTCAAAGAGCCTCCGCAAGCAAACAGAGCCAATACTCGAATCCGCGAAATCCTCTCTCGTGAGCTGATGGTGCCTTTGGCGGCCGTGCGTCTGGTCTTGGGCCATCACAAGCCGAGTAAAGTCTTTGAAATTATAGGAAATGGTATAATCAAACAATGAATTACAATATTAAAGCAACAGGTGTTGTATTGACTCCCGAAATCCGCAGCTATGTCGAGCGCAAGTTGCACGGGCTTGATAAATTTTTCACTGATCAAGAGTCCCGAGTGGATGTTGAGCTCGAATATATCGAACCAGAAGAAAAAAAGTATCGCACCGAGCTGATGTTGCATGCGGCAGGAGTCTCACCTCTGCGTGCCGAGGCTCATGGCAGTGCACTGCACGAGAGTATCGACATTGCAGTGGGGGAGTTGGTGCGCGAACTCACACAGACAAAAAAGAAACAGCAGCACGTGGTGCGCCGCTCGGCCGCCAGGGTCAAAGATTTTATCCGCGGCTGGCGCGAGAAGTTTTAAAAAGGTTTCTGCCGCGCAGACTATTCTTTCGAAAACCACGAAAACGCATGGTTTCCTCAAGAGCAGTCTGCGCTTTTTCAGGAATGATTTGTTTCGATATACGTCTGTTCTTTCCTTCCTTCAGGAATCACTTTTAGTATTTTTAGTTTTCCATCCACCAACTCGGCTTCGGTGATGATGATACGTTTGCCGTTGGTGTCAAAAAAGTGCGCGCGCTGACCTCGGGGTCCGCCATCCGCCAGCTGGCGGAGCGGATTATCAAATGCGCGGATTTTGAGCAGCTCTTGGTATGGGTCGCCTTGGAGATTGATAAGAGAGTCTGAGTCAGAGAATTTTTTAGTATAGGTCGCTTCTGTGTGGTTTTGCGGCTCAGGCTCTACCTCGCCCGCAATCCACGGCTCGAGTGTCTCGGCCAACAAATTGCCGCCCTCAGTCGCGAGCAAATCTTCAAACACACTGCCTTTAGGTGGCCAATCCTCTGCATCCAACTCCACACGACCTTGTGCCACCACCGGGCCCTCATCCATTTTCTCGTCCATAAGCATAATGCTCACACCTGTTGTGCGCGCGTCTGCCAAAATAGCTGAGACAGCAGGCGAGGGCCCACGAAATTTTGGCAAGAGCGACGGATGCACGTTGAGGCATCCACGGCGTGGGATGTCTAAAATAGTTTTGGGTATAAGTTTGGCGTAGGCGGCCACAACAAACACATCCCAATCAGTGTTTTGCAACTCTTGCACAAATGTCTCGTCTTTTATTTTTTCCGGCGTGAGCACATCAATCCCGCGCTCCATACCCCAGGCCTTGGCGGGCGAAGGGGTGACTTCCAACCCGCGGCCGCGCGGTCTGTCGGGCGAAGTTATGATGAGGGCGGGGAGTAAGCCGTGTGCCTCGAGTGCATTGAGCACGTTGACCGCAAAGTGTGGCGTACCCCAAAAGACGAATCGTGGTTTTTGTTTACTCATGAGTTGTTGTATGTGAGGTCGAGGAGTGCTCATCTGCCAGCTTGGTTGCCTTGTCTATATATAGAATACCTTCGAGGTGATCAACTTCATGTTGGAAGATATGCGCTAACAACCCCGAACCATGATAGGTAAACGGTGTGCCGTGTATATCTTGTGCAGTGATGGTCGCTTTTTCATGGCGCAGTACTGCGCCATATCTACCACGTACCGAGAGGCAGCCCTCAGACATCTCGCGCTTTTTGCGCGACAGCCGGGTGAGAACGGGATTAATAAAAACGAGCGGCTTATTCATCAAGACTTTCTCTTTCGCTGCAACTTCCTGCGCAGTTTCTTTAAACACTTTCTCAGCAATCACAAACACGCGCAATGATTCGCCTATTTGTGGCGCTGCAATTGCCACTCCATATTCCTCAGCATCAAGAGCTTTTTTCATCTTAGTAATGATGCTCTTGAGTTTGGTGGATCCAAAGTCTTTTTTGAGCACGGGCATGGCCCTCTGGCGCAATACTGCAGCTCCTCCTTGCACAATAGGATCCTTCATGGTGTAGACATATTGTGCCATTTTTAAGAAAAAAAGAAAGACCACTCCTTAATCTGATATACTTCTCCCCATGGAGCACATCAAGATGCATATTACCGGCCCTACTGCCAGAAAAGAAAAAGCGACTGAGCGCGGCGATATGATGCAGTACTTTTTAAAGAAACTTAATGCGGCACGTGTACGAGACGGACTCTCCGAAATGTCGATGGGGCGTATGGCTAGGCTTTTGTTGGCAATTCCTACCAAAGATTTGTATTACCTCAAGAGTATCTGCGACATGGCGCCTGATTTTTCAAAAAAGTTTTGGTGGGAGATAAATCCAAAAAAACATACTCCCGAGGCTAAAGCCGCAACACAAAAAGCGTGGGAGCAGAAAAATAAATTCAAGAACAATGCAAAGTAAATTTATAATCGACGGCCTCGGTACCAACAAGACACTCGAGGGCGACATCGAGGTGCGTGGCGCCAAAAATGCTGTGCTTAAGACTCTGGCTGCAACTATTCTGTTTGAGGACGCTGTCGTACTCAAGAACGTACCCCAAATAGAAGATCTCCACCGCATCGTCGAGTTGCTTAGGGTGGCCGGTGCCGATGTCTCGGGCGAAGGAAGCACTCTTACCGTCTTACAACCCGAGACTTGGAATAGCGACTTAGACAAAACAATCGCCGAGCGACTCCGCTCATCGATTGTACTCACCGGCCCTATGCTTGCTCGTGTGGGGCGTGTGTCATTCCCATTTCCAGGCGGATGTGTGTTGGGAGAGAGAGCGATCGATTTGTTTTTGAACGGTTTTGTCGCTATGGGTGCCACAATACAAGAGGAAGAAAGTTTTTTTACAGTACAAGCAAAAGATGGCTCGCTCCATGGAGCGCACATCAACTTTCCTTTTATTTCCGTCACCGCGACCGAAACACTTATGATGGCGGCAGTATTGGCTAAGGGCGAGACTGTGCTTGAAAACGCTGCCATGGAGCCCGAGATCCCTCTGTTGGCTGACTATCTCAATGCATGTGGGGCACATATTGAAGGCGCTGGTACGACAACTATTCGCATACAAGGTGGCTCGCTCCTTAACTCCAGGGGAGCTGTATACCAAACTCCACCAGACAGGATAGAAGCTGGAAGTTTTGTACTATTGGCGGCACTTGCAGGCAAAAAAGTTACTATCAAAAATTGTGAACCCGCGCACATGCGTGCACTCCTTACATTACTTACGCAAGCCGGGGTGCCTATGGATATTGGTGAGAATTTCATCACTGTCTACGGCACAGTGGCAAACAAGGATTACAAACAAGTTTCGGTGCGCACGCACGAATATCCAGGATTCCCGACCGATCTTCAGGCGCCGATGGCGGTATTTATGTCGCAAATCAAAGGCGAGGGGAGTATCCTCGAGACTATTTTTGATGCACGATTTCGCTACGCCGACGACTTGGTGCGCATGGGCGCCGACATAACAGTGATGAACCCACATCGCATGCTTATTCGTGGGCCTCGCACACTTACCCGTAAAGAGCTCGAGAGCCCCGATTTGCGTGGCGGCTTGGCATACATTATTGCTGCAACTGTGGCGACCGGTACGTCGACCGTGAGCAACGCCTATGTTATTGACCGTGGGTATGAACATATAGAGGAGCGTCTGCAGAAACTCGGTCTTTCTATAACACGCGAGTCGTCGCACTAGTGTCTGATTTGTTTTGTCACTCGAGCTCAAGTATCATTGTGCAGTGAGCTTTTTTTCTCCAAAATTGGGAATAGATTTGGGTACTGCAAACACGCTCGTGTTTGTGCCCGGGCAGGGGGTTGTGTTAAATGAGCCCTCGGTTGTGGCCATTTCTGAAGTCGATAAACGTATTTTGGCAGTGGGGGTGGAGGCTAAAGAGATGATAGGTCGCACGCCGGGAGAGATTATTGCCTACAGGCCACTCAAAGATGGTGTCATCGCCGACTATCGCGTGACGCAAGCGATGCTGCGCTATTTTATATCGAAAGCACTCGGCAAATTTCAATTTTTTCGTCCCGAGGTGATGGTGTCGGTGCCAACAGGAGTAACCTCGACTGAACGTCGCGCAGTGGTTGAAGCCGCCATTCGTGCCGGTGCCAAAAATGCGTACGTTGTAAAAGAGTCGGTATTGGCAGCTATTGGTGCAGGAATCCCCATACAAGAACCGCGAGGCAACATGGTGGTCGATATTGGCGGCGGCACGTCGGACGTTGCAGTTATTTCGCTCGGCGGCATTGTGGCCTCGATATCGGTTAAATGTGCGGGCGACAGGCTCGACCACGCCATCGCTGATTACATCAAAAAAACCTACAATCTCGGCATCGGAGAGAAAACTGCTGAGCAGATAAAAATCACCATCGGCTCTGCCGTGCCACTCGAAGAGGAATTGGTGATGACCGTGCGCGGCCGCGATTTTATCACAGGCCTCCCGCGCTCAGTTGAGCTCAAGACAAACGATATCGTCAAAGCAGTAGGGAAGGAGTTGCGCGAAATAATAAAAGCCATTCGTGACGTACTGCAAGAGACTCCACCTGAGCTGGCGTCCGCCATTATAGACCGTGGCATCATTATGACCGGCGGTACCTCAATGTTACGCCATTTTCCTGAACTTGTGCTGCGCCGCACGGGAATTGCGCTCGAGCACCTCGACACATACAAGAAGGCAGTCATAGCGAAGAGATAAGCACTACTATGCCACACCATGCGTACTATATAGAAGACTCCCCGCAGCAACTTGCTGGATATAAAGAGGGGATACGCACAGCCGCTGGTTTGGATGCAAACGATCCAGATTTTATTACTCAAAGTTATGAAAGTTTTGGTATAGATGACGCACGAGAGTTACAAAATCTTGCGCAACTTAAAAAAACAAGTCCTC
>CAZDPP010000010.1:2632-7046 GCA_964507495.1 uncultured Candidatus Saccharibacteria bacterium | reverse complement strand
GCAGCTTCAAACATAACCTCCGAAGCCCAACAAGCACTTCTTAAACTTTTTGAAGAGCCGCAAATGGGAGTTGTTTTTGTACTCCTCGTTCCTCATGGGACGTTATTGTCCACACTCAAGTCACGTTGTCTGCCGTATGAAGCAAAGGCGGCTCCACTGCGCTCTATTGCCGAGGCTAGGCGTTTTTTAGCAGCTCCATACAAGGTGCGTAGCGACAGTATTACAGCAATGCTAAAGGAAGAGGAGTGGGCCAAAGACGAGGCGCGTAATTTTTTAAATGCACTTGAGGCAGAGTTGTACGCCAAACCAACAACGCAAGACATTCGCGATGCCTTGTATGAAATAGCACATTTTCGGGGCTATCTGGCCGACAAAGCGCCATCAATCAAGATGATCCTCGAGCATTTTGCTGTAACATTACCCATTTTCTAGCGTGTTCAAGGGTAACCCTTGTACTTTATGTGATACTGTTTTTGTATGCAACGTAAAATATCTATCGCTCCTGGTGAGTATTATCATATCTATAACCGCGGAGTTGAGAAAAGAAATATATTTTTAGATGAAGCAGATCGCAAGCGGTTTGTCCGCTTACTCTATCTTGCAAATGGGGAAGAGCATCTTGTATTCCGTCTAGTACAAGGGTTACCCTTGAATGAGGTGTTAATTGGCCCGCGTCACGTTGCTATCGGAGCATACGCACTTATGCCAAACCATTTTCATATTTTGATAAAAGAAATTAAAGAAGGCGGCACAACAAAGTTTATGGAAAAACTACAAACCGCGTATTCGATGTATTTTAATAAAAAGAATGAGCGTGTTGGACCACTCTTTCAAGGCACATTTAAAGCAGAACATGTTGATCGTGATGAACATCTTAAATATCTTTTTGCTTATATACATCTAAATCCAATAAAACTCCTTGAACCTCAATGGAAAGAGTCTGGCATACAAAATAAGAAATCAGCCAAAAGGTTTTTGGAAAAATATCCTTTTTCAAGCTATGTTGACCATAAGGGGGAGAAACGAGAGGAAAATATTATCCTATCTACGAATGAATTTCCTGAATATTTTGCAAAATATAAAGATTTTGAATATTTTATAGAAAATTGGTTGGTACAAGGGTAACCCTTGTATTTTGTGTATGACTCCCAAAAAACTTAAAGAACGAAAAGAGAGGCTCACCAAGCTCGACCGCGCGCTCAAAAAACTTTTCCCCGAGGCGCGCATCGAACTCAACTACACAACGCCGTGGGAGTTGCTTGTGGCTGTACAACTTTCGGCGCAGTGTACCGACAAAATGGTCAATAAAATTACTGCACAATTATTTAAAAAATACAAAACACTTGATGCCTATGTGCGTGCAAGCAAAACAGCCACGGGTGTGGCGCAGTTTGAGCACGCGATAAAATCAAGCGGATTCTTTCGTGCAAAGACCAAAAACATCCTCGCTGCCGCACGCATGATCAAGTATGAGTTTGGTGGGAGCGTGCCCAAAACAATCGAGGAAATGTTGCGCATCCCGGGTGTCGCGCGCAAGACGGCGACCGTGGTACTCAAAGAAGCGTATGGGGTAGTGGCTGGTATTACTGTCGACACGCACGTCATCCGTTTTGTGCAGCGTTTTGATCTCTCTGATCACACTGACCCTGTGCGCATTGAGCGCGACTTGCAGTTGTTGGTATCAAAAAAGGAGTGGGGACATATCACGCACCGCATCATCCACTATGGCCGCTATCTCGCCCCCGCGCGTGTGTACGACACTACAAAAGACCCGCTTGTTAAAATATATCCCAAGGCCGCCACGCAGTTTCGAACAAAATCTTCGTAAATTTTTTCAAGAAAATGGGCTACATGGTATAGTTGGGTCATGACATACGACTTCAAGCCTTTTGAGGCACGAATTAAAGATATTACTGAGCGATTGGCAGGGGAGTTGGGCGGCATCCGTACAGGCCGTGCGGCTATGAGCATACTCGACGGTATCACCATCGAGAGCTATGGCACCCGCATGCCCATTAACCAAGTGGCAAACATGTCGGTTGAAGATGCTCGTACGCTGCGCATTGCGCCGTGGGATATGTCGGTTGCTAAAGAAATTGAGAAGGCTATAACGGTCGCTAATCTTGGCCTCTCAGTCGGGGCGGATGAGAAAGGTGTGCGGGTGTTCTTCCCTGAACTCACGAGTGAGCGTCGCGTGGCACTTGTCAAAATTGCTAAAGAAAAGGTCGAGGAGTCGCGCACTGCTCTGCGAGTGGCGCGCGATGAGGTGTGGTCGGATATACAAAAGAAAGAGCGCGATGGCGATATCCCCGAGGATGATAAATTTCGCTTCAAAGACGAGATGCAAAAGCGTGTGGATGCTGCCAACACTGTCTTTGACGATGCTCTTGCCCGCAAAGAAAAAGAGATACTCGGATAATCCTAGCAATTCATGAGTCTTATTATTTTTATTCTCATCCTTGCGTTACTCATTTTGGCTCATGAGTTTGGGCACTTTAGTGTAGCCAAGATGTTTGGTATCAGAGTCGACGAGTTTGGTATAGGTTTTCCTCCACGACTGCTGAGTATCACATGGGGAGAGACGACGTATTCTCTCAACCTCTTATTTTTTGGCGGCTTTGTAAAAATATTTGGTGAGAATGCTTCGCCAACTGGCGAAGAAGTAGCGACCGACCCGCGCAGCTTTGTGCACAAGTCGCGTTTGGTGCAAGCGGCCGTCGTTGTGGCAGGTATCGTGTTTAACATACTTTTTGCATGGCTCGCACTCTCTGTCGGATATATGGTGGGTATGCCGACCTCAGATGCACATGTGGGTGTGGGAGAAGTTCGCGATGTACACACCACCATTGTGCATGTGCTTCCGGGATCGCCTGCTGAAAAAGCGGGGCTTTTGGCGAATGATCAAATCAAATCAATTATGACTGCTAGTGCGCGCCTGCCAGAAGGGGCTACTGCAACTGAGGTACAGCAATTTATCGCCGACCATCAAGACGAGAGCGACGTTATAACTATTGTCCGTCACCCGACTTCGCTTGAGGCAGGAGAGAGTCCTGAGAAAACGTTTTTAGCAAAACCAGTCGAAGGTATCGCGGGCGATCATAAAGCAATCGGTATCCAACTCGATGATGTGGGTATTTTGCAGCTTCCGCCACACCTTGCGCTTTATCAGGGGGCGCTACTCACCACACAGATGACGGTAGCAATCGCCGAGGGGCTTGGAGATTTTTTGAAACAAATCTTCACTGGCCATGCCGACTTAGGCACCGTGACTGGCCCTATTGGCATTGCGGGCATGGGAGCTGCGGCTGTGACAAGTGGATTTGTTGCAACTGTTGTGCTCACTGCGCTTATCTCAATTAACCTCGCCATCATAAACGTACTCCCAATCCCGGGGCTCGATGGTGGGCGACTACTCTTTATCATTGTTGAGGCAATTATTCGCCGCCCACTGCCAGAGAAAGTCTCGGTCTACTTCAGTATTGCAGGCTTTGCATTGCTCATACTCCTAATGCTTGTCGTGTCCTTCCATGATGTTGCTCGCCTCCTAGGCTAGCGCTACTTTTTGGTGTAGTCAGCTGAGTTCCAAACCAGCGACGACTATTTTCTTGAGTTCGTCCCACATGATTTTTGATTCATTAACTGTTGTATTGTGTGGGCCGCCGTTAAGGAGTGAGTTGGTTGCGGGGTCATAGTACCAATACGAGACTTCATCAATGCGACCAGTCTTGCCTAAGTATTCGTTGTTGTTCGGAAGTTCGACTCCGAGCAATTGCGCTTCGCGCAGGCGGATAAGTGCTGCGACTTTTGAGAGGTCCACCTTTAGTTCTTGGCGAGTGAGAATGCAAAGATGATTTGTGTTTTCAGCTTTTTGTACCACTACATCGGCTCTTGGCCCGCGCATTGAGCGCAGAAACGGCGGCACGGCTGGCTTGTTGGAGATCACACAGGCAATTTTTAGTTTCCTTCCTTTTGTCGTCGTTGCGACGAACTCTTCGTATTCGTTACGCGTCTTCTTTTCTTCTACTTCGCGTGGCAGCTCGACGTGGTGCTCTTGGGCAGAGTAATACTGTGCTTCAAGAAGGGGTAATATCGCCTCGACTACTTTTTGTGGGTTAGTCGGGTGGAGTTTGCGCAAGGCTGAGATAAGCCCAGAGAGACCGAACGCGCGGTCTATTGGGTCTTTTGAGAGTGTACCTTTGCCCTCTTTGTCATCTCGGCGTGTGTACTGCAATAGTTGGGTGAGTGCTGGGTTTTTGTCTACCCCAAGGTATTGCGCGATAAGTTCGGAGGCGCAATAGTCTTTGCCGTGGTGGTCAAACGGGCCGCCGCCTACATCTATGGCGATGATATTTTTTTGCAGTAACGAGTCGAAGGTCTCTTCGGGTGATATGGCGTCCTTGGTTGCCACGGTGGC
>CAZDPP010000010.1:0-2622 GCA_964507495.1 uncultured Candidatus Saccharibacteria bacterium | reverse complement strand
TCAATACCGGGGAACTTTTCTTTACCAAATTTCTGCAACAAAAAAATCCCGACAATAGTATCGGCTTGCGGGCGAGTGGGGAGTACGATGGTAAATGGCTTCTTCATGTCATTTAAACTATGCCACACATGTGTATATAAAAAAAGTTCCCCGCAGACACATGGTCTGCGGGGGTGATCGAACAGGTCGACCGAGGTACGACTTAACTCACGTTCTGGCGCACCAGTTCGCAGAGCTCGTCGAGGGTGTGGTTGGTGGGCGGCGTCTCGGTGTATTGCGGACCTCCGTTGATGAGGGATTGGTTGTTATTGCCGCCCATTTGGTGGTACCACAGTCCGGGCTCAACGCGCTTCAGAAGACTACCGAGCGCGCCAAGCTTAGCGCCCTGTGACATGATGACGACCAGACCGGTATCCGGATTCTGGACGATCCGGATGTGGATGCCTCGGTCATGCCCTACGGCCTTGACTAAGAAGCGGTCGCCAGTCAAGAGTTTGATGGCAGTGAAGCTGCCGACCTTGAAGGTGATCGGCTCCTTGTCGAGATCGGCGTACGCACGCCGCCCGCGTTCGACCTCTGCCCGAATCTGGTTCCAGTCGTCGATCCAGTACTGGACCTTCTGCTGGATCTCAGCTGGAGCAGCTCCGAGTGTCCACAGGTCGCGCAAGTAGCGGCCGGGGGTCATGGGGGCAAAGTTGCACTTCTGCAGCTCCGCCGCCAACGCCGCGAGGTTGTCCGGCATCGGCACGCTTGCGTCGCGCGCCCTCTCGCCGTCGAGGACGCGAACGAATGCGTCGACGACGTCAACCACGCAGTTGATGATGTTCACCTGATCGAAGCCGGGCAGCTCGTAGAGCTCCCGCATCGTCCAGGCGACGCTCATATGCATACCCCTGAGGTTGCCCGTCTTGTTGTTTTTATTGAACAAATCAACGAGTTCGCGCTCGCCGACGGTATTGACACCGACGAGACTTCCCACGAACTCGGTTGCCGAGCCGGCGGTGGTTTGGTGGTATTTCTCGTCGCCGACGTCGATGGTGAGAATGCCGTCCAAATCCCACCTGAGCATTTGCTCTTCCGAGCAGAATTTGTTGCTCCAGAAGGCGCGTATGGGTAAGTTGTGTCCGGCCCGACGCTGGAGCAGCCAAAGCGCCCCGACCTTGTCGATAGGGGGCTTATTTAACATAATGACGCCCTTGTAAGGGAATTGGCCCTCGGTCATTTAACTACCGCCTCCTTGCGGTTGTTTGGGTTGCGAATGTGCGCTGCACAATCTAAGTATTATTATAACATATACTATAAAAAATACAAGTATTTACAAATATGTCTACTTTACTCATTTACTCGCTATAAAAAGTAATACCCCCGCCCAGTGTGGACCTGGGAGGGGGCTGGTCGATGGACCGTTCTTAGGAGGTGATCTTCGCGATCGTCGCCGGATAGTCCTTGTGGACTCCCAGCTGGTAGAACGCCGCCCGAAGTACAGCGCGCAGGTTCGCAGGGAGGTTGGCAACCTCGAAGACGGTCTCCTTGTCCAGGGCAGGCTGGCCTTGCGGCCAGGTGCTCGTCACGAAGACGACTTGCACCTTGCCGGCCCCAAACTTCTTGACGACCACGCCGAAGGGAGTTCTCGGCTCGTCGCGACGCTTGGGGTTGCCCCAGGACGCCTCGATGAACCAATGTCCCTTGCCGGCGGTAGTCGGCTTAAGGAACTTCTGGTAGTTTTCGACCTCGAGATTGAAGGCCGTTCCTTCGGTAGTCCTGCCGAACTCATTGAGCTCGCTCTCGACAAGCTTGGCCTTCTTCATCGCTTCGCGCAGGGGAGCTTCGTAGATCCACTGCTTCTGGAGTGCCGTCCGGACCGTGTAGTGGCCGTGGTGCAGCATTCCGTTCTTCAGTGACACCTCGCGCTCGGCGAAGCTGTCGTTCTGGTTCTTGAGTGCCGCGTTGACTGCGGTGAGGGTGGTACCCCCAACGATGAAGACCTTCTCCTCACGCCGTTTGAGAAAGATGTGGCCGGTGCGGGAGGGGTCCTCGAGTGCAACCACCGCGTATCCGTCCGCGCCATCGAAGAGCTCTGAAAGGGTGACTTCAGGGCCCCCCAGATGCTCCACGGCATCTTTCGCACTGAAGTGCCAGCGCGCCGCGGCAGCGCGCCGGGCCACCCTTTCCTCGTCGATTCGAGTGATTTCCTCGACGATCCGGGGAATGACCCGGAACGCACTCGGATTTCCGGTGATCTTGGAGTGATAGGGTCGCCCCGACCACTCAAAGCCACCTTCGCCTTGCCCGTGGGCGAGGAGATCGGATTCCAACCCCCTCCTCACGAGTTCGTCGATGCTTCCGCTGGTGAGGTTGCCCCCATCAAAGCGGCTGAGCAGCTCCCGCGCAGTGGCGGCAGCAACCGATCGAGCTACAATCGCCAGAGCGATGGCCGGGCCGGCATTCTCGGAGAGTGCCTTGATGTCGGCCCTGATCTGGGCGATCTCCTTTTCGAGATAGGCGACCTGCCCCCGCATCTTCTTAATCTGGTCTTGGATTGCGGGGCGCTCTTCCGTGGGGACGTGTTTAATCCCCGCTTCGAGCATGTTGAGGATCCTGGCGGGCTCGGCCCGTTCGGCC
>CAZDPP010000009.1:0-12613 GCA_964507495.1 uncultured Candidatus Saccharibacteria bacterium | reverse complement strand
GGTGCCCTCCATTGCCGACACCGAAGCAACGGTGGAAGAGCTTAAGGGTCGGATCGCAAAAACGATCGAAATCCTGAACATGGTCAAACCTGAAGATGTGGATGGTAAAGAAGATGTCACAAATATTAAACTCCCATACTTGCCAGGCATGCTCACTGGATTTGAATACGCAATAGGACTCACTATTCCAAATTTTTATTTCCATATCGTGACCGCATACGCTATTTTGCGCCACAATGGAGTGGATATCGGCAAAACTGACTATATTGGCTCACTCGATATCATTGTCTAACAACATACTCATGACCCCGGCTGTATCAATCAAAAATCTCCGTAAAATATACGGCACATCAACAGAAGCGCTCAAAGGAATCGATCTCCATATAGAATCAGGATCGTTTTTTGCACTTCTTGGACCAAACGGAGCAGGGAAAAGTACTCTTATCAACATCCTCTCAAGTTTAGTGACGAAGACAAGTGGGGAGGTAGAAGTCTTTGGTGTCTCAATCGATTCTGATCGCGTGTTGGCCAAAACATATATCGGGTTGGTGCCACAGGAGTTTAACTTCAATATCTTTCAAAAAGTAATCGACATCGTTACCACCCAAGCAGGCTACTATGGTATCCCTCGCGGTGAAGCACTCGCGAGAGCTGAGGAATTACTAAAAAACCTCGGGCTTTGGGAAAAGCGAGATGAGCAAGCGCAAAAACTTTCAGGCGGCATGAAGCGCCGCTTAATGATCGCTCGTGGCTTGATACACGCACCAAGACTCTTGATACTCGACGAACCGACTGCAGGTGTTGATGTTGAACTGCGTCGCAGTATGTGGGATTTCCTGCGTAACATAAACAAAGCAGGCACCACCATCATCCTCACCACACACTACCTAGAAGAAGCCGAGCAGCTCTGCGAGCGTGTCGCCATCATCAACCACGGCACTATCATAGTGAACGAAAGAACAGACGAGCTTATTAAGCGTTTTGGTGATAAAAAACTCGAAGACATATTCCTTGAGTTAACTGAAAAATAATATGACTCCACAAAAAATCTGGACAGGGTACTATACTATGATACGCAATGAGATGGTGCGCATCATACGCATCTGGTCGCAAACACTACTACCACCCATTGTCACTACATCGCTTTATTTTATCGTATTTGGCAAGTTTATCGGCTCACAACTTGCTCCCATCCACGGCTTTGAGTACATCCAGTTTATCATCCCCGGGCTCATCATGATGGCAGTCATCACGAGCTCATACATGAACACCGTATCGACATTTTATTTTGCAAAATGGACTAAAACGCTCGACGAAATTTTGGTCTCTCCTATGCCAGACTGGATAGTCATCCTGGGTTTTGTGAGCGGGGGAGTGTTGCGTGGACTTTTGGTGGGCGCACTCGTGTTGGTTGTATCACTCTTTTTTACACACCTTGCGATCTTTAATATCGCAATACTTCTTGCTGCACTATTACTCACATCGATATTATTCTCACTTGCAGGACTCATTAACGGCGTCTTTGCAAAAGGGTTTGATGGGATATCTATTGTGCCGACATTTGTATTGACCCCACTAACCTATCTTGGTGGTATATTCTACTCTATCTCACAATTTCCACCGTTTTGGCAAAACGTATCGATGTTTAACCCCATACTCTATATGATAAATGCATTTCGTTTTGGTTTTCTTGGAGTAAGTGATATCAATATCTGGACATGCTTTGCGGTATTGCTTAGCTTTCTTGTTGTGTTCTTAGGTATCATCTTATATATCTTTAAGAAAGGTGTTGGATTCAAAAACTAATATGAAAGCAATTTTTTTTGAAGTTTCAAAAGAAGATGCAGAGGTCCTCAAGAAACTCTTACCCGAATTAGAGACAGAGTGTTATGAAGAGACGCTCTCGATTGAAAGCGCACCGAAGGCTCAAGACGCGGACATTGTTTCGGTATTTATTAATTCTGAAGTAACAGCCGAAGTAATTGACGCACTTCCACGCATGCGCCTACTGACCACACGCTCAGCAGGATTTGACCATATTGATATCCCGCACACACAAACTAAAGGTATTGCCGTAGCACGAGTACCCGCGTATGGCTCGCATACGGTGGCTGAGTTTGCTTTTGCGCTCATACTCGCACTCTCTCGAAAAATATTCCCAACAAGCGAACACGTGCGCGATGAGCATAATTTTTCCCTTGCAGCCGCTGAAGGATTTGACCTCTTTGGTAAAACACTCGGTATTGTGGGTACTGGCCGCATCGGCAAAAATGCCGCAAAAATCGCAAAAGGGTTCGGGATGGAGGTGGTGGCATTTGATACCATGCCGGACTCGAACTTTGCTGCGGAAGTTGGCCTGACGTATGTCGCATTGCCTGAGCTTTTGGCACAGGCAGACATTATAACCATACATATTCCATACACGAAGGAGACTCACCATTTGTTAAATCAAGAAAACATGCGCGACATTAAGCGAGGCGCTGTACTCATCAACACCGCTCGAGGCGAGATCATAGAAACAGCGGCTCTGCTACAATTACTTACAGAAAACATTCTTGCAGGAGTAGGGTTGGATGTTTTTGAAGGGGAACGGAGTATGAAAAGAGGTACTATGTCTGACGAAAATAAAAAACTCATCGATGACCCTCGCGTTATAGCCACCCCTCATATGGCATTTTTCTCTAAAGAAGCAAAGAAGGATATTTTGGAGACGACCGCACAAAACTGCCTGTCTTTTGTACACGGTACACCCCAGAACCTCATCACCCTATGAGCACAATCACCGCAATCACAGCCGAGGAAATACTCGACAGTAGGGGAGCGCCCACGCTCTTTGTGAGCGTCGCGACCCAAGACAGTCTGGGCACTTTTGCAGTACCTTCGGGTGCCAGCACGGGCACACACGAAGCCCACGAGCTGCGCGATGGTGACCCGGCGCATTTTGACGGCAAAGGTATAACAAAAGCTATTCGCTATATTGAAACTGAAATAGCCCCAGCCTTAGTCGGGTCTGATGTTCGAGATCAAAAACATATAGATTCTGTACTGATCGAACTTGATGGCACACCAAACAAATCACGTTTAGGAGGCAATACTCTTATCGGGGTAAGCATCGCTGCAGCCAAAGCCGCGGGCAAGGGAGACACTGTGTCACATTTGCGCACACTGGCTGATATTACACCCTCGCGGGCAGAACCGCTTTTGTTTATGAACCTCATCAATGGCGGCAAACATGCCAACACGAGGCTTAGTTTCCAGGAATACCAAATAATACCTCTTGTTGATTCGGCAACACATGCACTTGAAATCGGCACGCACATACAAACAATCTTGGGCGAAGTCATAGAAAAAAATATTGGGGTATTAAACGGGTATGGCGATGAGGGTGGATTTGTCGTCGATACCGAAGAAGTAACACTCCCTCTCACTTTTTTGAAAGAAGCGATAGCACAAGGTGGCTACGCAGAGAACATCACCCTTGGTCTCGATGTCGCAGCCTCATCACTTTTTACAGACACGACATATTCTGTAGGCACAGAGCATTTGAGCCCCTCTGCATTGCTGGAGACATACGCCATAATGCAACAAGAATTTTCACTCCACTCGATCGAGGACCCTTTTGAAGAGAATGATTTCGAGCATTTCGCACAACTCAAAAGTGCTCAACCTGGACTTTTGGTTATTGGAGATGATCTCACCACTACCAACCAGGCGCGAGTAGGGCGCGCACTTGATGCGCACGCCATTGATGCTGTGATAATAAAACCAAACCAAATAGGCACTCTCTCTGAGACTCTTGAGACTATGCGTCTAACACGCCAAAGAGGGGCAGAGTGTATCGTGAGCCACCGTAGCGGCGAGACCAACGACGACTTTATCGCTGATTTGGCGGTTGCGTTTAAATGTTATGGACTCAAAGCTGGAGCACCACGGCGAGGTGAGCGTCTGGCAAAATATAACCGCCTTACACACCTGCTCACGCACTAACATGCCTACCCCAGTACAAATTATTGCAACCATCGGACCCGCCTCTGCCACACAAAGCATGTTGGAGTCCATGATAGAGAGCGGCATGAACCTCGCACGGTTTAATTTCTCATGGGGCACCCACGAGGAACACGCAAAACAAATCGAGCTTGTACGGGCTGCCGCAGCCGCAAAACATGCGCGCATTCTTCTTGTACAAGACCTCTCAGGTCCGCGCGTGCAAAAAGACCACGAGCATACATTTGACCCAACAAGCACCGCATTAACACAAAAAGATCTGGACGACCTGCAGTTTGGTATTGAATCAAATGTAGATTATGTAGCACTTTCATTCGTAGCACATGCACAAGACGTAGAGCGTCTGCGCCGCGCCATACACGAGCATGGCGGAACACAAAAAATAATTGCAAAAATAGAACGCAAAGAAGCACTTGAACACATCGACGACATCATCAATGCAGCAGATGCTGTGATGATTGCTCGTGGCGACCTTGGCGAAGTGGTGCCGCTTGAACAGATCCCTTTTATACAACAAGATATTGTCACTCGTGCGCGAGCGGTACAAAAACCAGTAATCGTCGCGACACAAATGTTGCTTTCCATGACTGAACACGATGAGCCCACACGAGCCGAAGTGACCGATGTGACGTACGCAGCACTCGAGGGAGCAGACGCCGTGATGCTTTCAGAGGAAACGTCGATGGGGAAGTATCCCAAAGAAGCGGTTTTAATGATGCAAAAAATACTCCGTGAATCGGCCCTACACGCGCCCACCCAAGAAAAACACTCTCTATAGCCTTATGAATATCGGAAAACTTATCATCGTTCGCCACCATGAATCAGAGTGGAACAAAGCAGGTGTGTGGACCGGTAGTCGCGACGTACACCTCACCGAACATGGATTCAGGATGTCAGAGCATATGGGCACCCTACTAGCACACACTCCCATTGACCATGCGTTTGTGTCGATGCAAATACGTTCATTTGAAACCCTGCTTGGTATAGAAGCAACGCTCCATACATTCTCTATACCAGTCAGCTATTCCTCAGGTCTCAACGAGCGCGACTATGGCGATTACACTGGTAAAAACAAAGAAGACATGCGGGAGATCATGGGTGAGGATGAGTTTAATGAACTACGTCGCGCATGGGACTGCCCTGTACCGGGCGGCGAGACGCTCAAAATGGTGTATGAGCGTGCCGTGCCTGTGTACCTCAATGAAATTCTCCCCTTATTGCGGAATGGGAAAAACGTACTCATTGTCTCGCATGGCAATACTATCCGATCGCTTATGAAATATATTGAACAAATCTCTGACGATGGTATAAAAGATGTTGAGATGTTGTTTGGCAGTATTCTCATTTACAGCATCGACGAGAGGGGTCATAGCACACACAAAGAAGAATTACACGCGAACGAATAAAAAATTATGAAAATATTTTTATTAATACTCTTGAGTATTGTGGTTGTGGGTGGGGGAGTCTATTGGTTTAAATCAACTGAGCCACCCACCCCAACACACAACGCTTACAACCAAGCAACCACAACTCAAACAATAGCCACAACAACCACACCTATTACACAACCTAAACCAACACAAATTATGCATGCCACACTACACACAACCAAAGGAGACATCACTATCGAATTCTTTCCACAGAACGCACCCAATACCGTGGCAAACTTTATCAAACTCGCGGAAAGCGGATTCTACAGTGGAGTTAAATTCCACCGCGTCATCCGCGACTTTATGAATCAAGCTGGTGATCCTCTTACAAAAGATGATTCTAAGAAAGCCCTTTGGGGAACAGGCGGCCCTGGCTACAAATTTAATGACGAAATAAGCGCAAACAACAGCAATGTAGCAGGAGCTATTGCTATGGCAAACTCAGGACCCAACACACAAGGTAGCCAGTTTTTTATCAATGCGCGCGATAATCACAACCTCGACTCAGGATACACCGTCTTTGGCCGCGTAACCTCGGGCATGGATGTTGTGCTAGCTATCAACACCACCCCCACCGACTCGTCTGACCGCCCTCTTGAACCAATCACCATAACCAGCGTGACTGTGAATCAATAATTCAACCTGTTTTATTGTTTAAAAGCAGAGATACTCCCCAATACGTGACGACGTGGGAAAGGGCGAGGAGGTACAGACCGAGAGCTAAGAATTGCTGCTCTGTGTCGAAAAAATATATAGCGACAAGAAAGACGAAGCAACCCACACAGCGTGCAACCCACAACAGTGCATCACGAAAAATCATAGTGGGATAAAAATCTACACCCTCTCTTCCAATAGATTCCATAGTCTGCAAAGCTATGACATGCGAGGATACTTCACGTAGGGGAGTGAGGAGTCCGTTTATAATCGTATACACCACCAGGGCTGTCAATGTCAGTGCGTATCCAAAATAGACAGTAACGAGGACCAAGAGTACTGTTGTAAACGCATATATCCCTAGTCGATTAGATTCTGTCCGCCACTTGGCAACAATAAGCAAAACAAGTGCAGAGAATATCCCAAAGAATATCTTGTACACACCAACCTCAAGCGCTCCACCGAGTATAAAGAGTGCAGCGAGCGGTGGGATAATAAGACCAAAGGTGTCGCCCACTCCGGAACCAAACATATACAGCTGCGCCAACTGATTCTTTCTATCTGAGAAAAAATGTTGCACATCAGCCCATACCACCTGCTTAGGATAGTAACTTTTAATATTTGAAAAACAAAACAATCCGGCAAGATAACTAAGCGGCGTAATAATAAAGAGTAGGGTATAGGTCCCCCAACCAAGCATCCCTGAGACCCATAACAGAAACGTAGCGACTGCCGGGGCTGCGAACATAAGTATTTGGCTACCAGCCGAGACTATAGAGGAATAAAGATCACGCTCATGGTCGTGAGTCTCAGTAAGTTCGAATGTGTGCACGGTAAGCCAGAAAAACCCATGACCCATGCCTATCAGCGCCATAATGGCGTATACCGCCTCCATTTGCGCAGTAAAGAGCAGAAAGAGGGTGGAAACGCTCATCACTACAAAACTCAACCAGAAACCGTGTTTTATATTTATTTTTAATATGCTGGCTATATGTCCCGCGATACAAAATCCCATCATGCATCCCGTATAAAAGAGCATAGTAGAGACGATGTTGAGGAAAATGCTTCCGAAGCGCTGATACAAGAATAGCTGCAGAAACACGCCGATAAGCGTGCTACTAAAGTCGTAGACCCAATACAAAGATATCAGCGATTTAACCGGTGGCTGCAGATGTGTATATTGAGCACGAATGTTTCTAAACATATTATTTTTTCTTTTCCCACTCAACAAGCTTCATTGCCTCAACTTCGATGGGGGAGACTAGGCGGAGTTTCTTGAGCAGTGGCTTGGGGACAATTGGGTAGTGGGTTATGGCATCAATATCATCGGCCATATACTCCAATTCCTCGCTCGCGCCTACCCAACTCTCGGGTTTGTAGCGACGTAGGTCAAACGGTTTCGAGTAAGTGCGCAGCGACTTTGTCCTATCCCAGTCGTAGTACTCATTAAAGTATGACAGCGCCAGCTCGCGCACGCTCTTATATATAGGGTCGCGGTAGCGCAAAATAGGGCGGTTTGTTTTGCTGAGCGCACCCCACAAACCACCCTGCTTAAACACAACAATCACATGGTCCTCATCAGTGGGCACTGTTTGGAAATCAAGCAACAAGGGAGGGTGGCCGTGATAAGCAAGCGCAAGTGCCCCCAAGAGCGCCCCCTCAAAACAATGAGCTTTGCGTGTCACCAGCACACGCCTGGGTGACATCAGAGTCTCACCTGACTCCTCAAAGTTTATTTCGAGCGTATCCAGGAAGTCTTGAACCAAGGCTGGGGTGGTAAGTTTTTTTAAAATATCCTGCTCATCTTGAGTAAGAATTTTTCGTAACTTTTTTTGGTAGGTGTTCACCCGCCCATTCTACCACTTATGGGGCAGGGGAGTTTAAGGGGTATTTTATTCCTTTTCAATTAGACCTCTCCCCCGTTCAAAATCAAAAAACCGGGGGAGGGGTTGAGAGAGGTGTAATTTGAAATAACAAGAAAGATTAAGAGAATGTAGAAAAATATTTTCCAGGATTTTTAGGAGCCATGTGTGGGGTGGGGAGTATATAAAAACAGTATTTGGTACCAAAGCAGGCAAGCGCCGCTTTGTTCGTAGCCATACGTCGCACAATATACCTTTTGCGACTCTTGCGCCCACATGACTAAGCCACGGAATGGCCTAAAAAGGCCTCGAATTCGTATAAGGCAATATTCACGACGTTGACTTCTCTAAAACTAGCCGAGTAGTACTTTGCAAACAAAAAGCATGCTATAATGCGTGCATAAATCATTTGGCATGTGTAATGCTCCTTATCGTTCAGGACGTGGAAACGTACAGAACGAAAAAAGAGACCCTTACGGCCTCTTTCTTGAGGATAGTTACAGGGTGTGTACAACCGCTGGCGGAGATTTACTCCAACCGCCATGGCTTAGTAAGCATTAAGCTTCGTTCTTCTCCTTACCTCCAGACTAGCGAAAGCGTGAAGGTTTTTTTGGAGAACGGCGGTACACACTCTATAACTATTTTTAAAAGTTCCAAACTGAAGCAGTCCTTGACTTGCTTAAAAGTATAGCAAATTTTTACCTTTTTTCAAGCCGATTATCTTCAGGTTGTGGAGAAGATTTTCCTCCCCCAAAACAGGGAACTGACTTCCCTGCTTAACCTTGAGGTTTGTCTAAATCTTCTGGACTAAATCCATGCTCCTTAAGACATAGGTCTCTAAAATAGATTCCTCCTATTCTTCTTACTACTGTTATATCCACCCCAAAATTAAATGCAGTTGTTTTAAGTTCGTCTTCAATTTCATCGGCAAATTTTAATTTATCAAAAAACTTAAATGATGCTTCTTGTACATCATAGGGATTACTCATAGGGTTGGAAGATTTGCACTGGCCCAAAAGTTCTTGAGCGTGCGTATCAATATATTTCTTTAACCCACTCTTGATTAGAATCTCTTCACCTTTTGGTAATAAAGAAATAGGAGATTGAGTTTGAAAAGTTCCTGAAAGGCTTCCCTCAAGACGTGCAAATCTTTCTCGAATTTCTTGTAGTGATTCTCTTATAGGTTTTGTATGTTTAAACACAGTTATTAGACCCACCACTCCAACCACGACCAGTGGCGTTACATTTGCAGGAGTAAAACCAAAATAATTTAATATTGAAATAATATCCATATTTTTAAGTATAACAGATGCAGGGAACTTACTTCCCTATTCTTTTTGGAATGGGGTTTTTATTCAAAAGTAAAGATTGATTTTTATCAAAAAAGTTCTCGGATTGCTTGTACACAGATAATTTTGACGTATCCGTGTATGTAAGGTGTTATACTTTTTACGGCTAGAAACTTTTGAGTGTTCAGCAGAGGAAGTAATCCGTGGTAGTAATCATACAAGTTACATTCTCCTTACCCGATACATGCATGTCGGGCGTCACAGTCATGACTGTGACTGGCTCCAGTAATTTGCTCTCCCATGACCCTTGCTTCCTCTACTAAATTCTCAAATAACTAGCTTACCGGTAAGCTGCACATTTACAGTATTGACTGTGCAAATTTAATTGCAAGCAAATTATCCCCTTTTTCAATCAAGTTTTATTCTTTTGCGACCTCCCCTCAAAATCCCCTTATTCTTCAACATAAAATCCCCCTTCCCGTTGTATACTTTTTGCGACGTATAGTAGCTTCAAATACAAATAAAAAGCCATCCCGTGCGTGGGACAGCTTGTGTAAACGATTTATTTACCTTCTTTCATTTTTTCTCTAAGCCATAACGGATACTCTGGTACTCCATCATTCGTCTCGCGCGCATCTTGCATCATGGCCTCGAGCAGTTTAAGCAAGGCAGCAAGAGTATGGGAACTCCGACCACCACCACCGCTTATTGTGCAAAACTCGACCTGCGCTTTGAGTCCGGGCTTGGTAGTGCCGTCCCTATTGAGTCCAGGCTCAGTTTCAAGGACAGTGCCGTTCTGATCTTGAATCCAAAGAACCACATCTCCATCTCTGTGGAGTGCGAGACCAAGGGCTAACTTGCGCTGACTCATTTCATCAACACGGCAAGCAGCTCTTACAATCCAACCGTCGCTCATGGGGAGTACACTCCTTTTTCCAGTAGGAATATACACAACAAGGCGGCATGTTGCTAGAGTCATAATTCCAACCTCAAAACAGGGAACTGACTTCCCTGTTGAAAAGAAAAAACCACCTTGTGGGGCGGCTAAGCAGACCCTTTACTTACAGGGTTCCTGAGAAACCTGTGTTTTGCTCCTGCGCGTCCAGAGTCGATAGATTCAAAATGCTCAAAGCAACCCACCCTTATCAAGAATTTTTTCACCCGGGGCATTAGACTCCTCGCGCTTGAAGCAATATCAATAACATTCCTTTCTGACCAAAGACACCTTGCTAAATCCTCGGTACTGACAAGCGTATCGGGCCGCTGGGCAAAATAAAAAAGAGCCTCCAGAGTTTTTCCAGAAACATGGTGTTGCACCCCAGCGTAAATAAACAATCCTTGTCTTCTGTCTATTGTTATGGGGCCCACTTCAACTACATCAGGACCCGTATCCGTGACAGGAGTTGGTTGCGGCGGTTCCATCCGACGCCCTTCCAAAGCCTGCGCGAGTCTCTCCATAGCCCTAGTATTTTCCGTGAGAGCGGCGGCGTGCTCTTCCAACGCCTGAACAAGACTTTTCTCCGACATCGGTATCCCCTGTTTCAAACCCGCCCAACTATACAGTACAAATATATGAAGTCAATTTGGGGTATACTAAAAGCATGAATCAAGCACTCAAATACTACGCCCCACTTATCGGGAGGATACTTATGGGCGGATTCTTTTTGTGGAACGGTATCCAGGGCGTACTCAATTTCCTTGCCACCACTGACATCTTTATAACATTAGGATTCCCCCAACCTGTGGCGTTTGCAGCCGCCGCGTGTGCTGTTGAGGTATTAGGCGGTATTGCCCTTGTTGTCGGATATAAGACTCGCCTCTCTGCTGGATTTTTAATCCTCTATAGCAGCCTCGTCTCATGCATCACATTCGACATATCAAGTGCTGTGCAGACACAACTATTCCTAGCCAACACAGCAATTGTGGGCGGATTGTTATACATTTGCGCCTACGGAGCGGGGCGCTTTAGCCAAGACGTCTAAGTGTATACACTAGGTGTCTACACTTGTGTGTAAGTAAGTAGACTATTTGCCTATAGTCGCAAGGGCTTTTGCAGTCTTTACAGAAGCAACTTTTTTGCCCCAACATGGCTCAGACGCGCTCCAGGGGGCTGTGCCTTGCCTTTCATACAAATAGCGTGCATAGGCGACGTTACCAGAAACAGAATAGATGTCGTAACCAAGTTTGGTCGCCTCGCTTAGGTGATAGTACTCATTGATTTGCATCACACCCACATCGAGATTATTTTGCACACCACGATAAATGGCACCCTTGAGGTCGTATTGACGAAAATGTGACTCACATTGCGCCACGGCGATCATAATAGGCTCATCGGCAAAGTAGTCTTGGACATACTCCTTGACCGTCTGTGCTTGTGGCGGAGGCGGCGGAGTAGGCGGAGGCATGTTGGTGCCCAATGCAACGGATATGGCGAGCGCAATGCTGGCAGGGAATTGCATATATAAATGAAAAACCCCGGGGGTTACCCGGAGATAAGATAAGGCTACTGTTTTGGCGAAGTAGGGTCAAGGAAGGCGCTTGACAAGTAAAACCCCTACCCCAATAGCCGCTGTGTATATCGTCTTGACGATAAAATAACCTTATTTTTCAACATATTTTTAGCTGTGGACTACTCCTACGCATTGTTGTGTTTTGTAGTTTACAATGATCCCATGCGCACTCATGTTGCTGCCCTTACGCTCGTGCTGGCGGCCACCTTCATACCCGAACTACTAACCGGCTCTACCCCACTGTTGGCTTTTACCAATCCCGTGACGCTGTTTTTCTTCTTCTTAGGGTACGGTGTCGCGGTGCTCTCTATACGCGAGGCCGCAGTACGATGGAATCTCACTTTTTTTGGGATTTTTATACTGGGCCTTGTGTACGGGATATTTAACGAAGGGTTCATGTCTCGCACTATATTATTGCAAGACAACCTACCAATCCCGCAACTAAGCGACTATGGATATGCGTTTGGCATCAGCTTCCCGTGGGCTGTGTTTGCTAGTGTATGGCACTCGGTGCGCTCGGTACTTTTTCCTATAGTGGCGGTTTATGCGCTCTTTCCTGATATGCGCGAGGTGCCATGGCTCGGCAAAAAACTATTCATAGCTTCTTTTGCTTCAAGTGCAGCACTCATCGCCTTAGTGTTTGCGGGTATGCCAAAAGTGCTCTTTGTCCAAGGGCCGCTCTTGGCGCTCTTCCTTGCAATACTTGCACTCGTGTTTGTTGCATATCGATTCAAAAACAAAGTAGAAACAACTCCAACACCGACCCCCACCCCAACAATAGAGACCTTTGGTAAAAAACCTTTATGGTTTGGGTTGGGCGCCACCTCCCTTTTTCTTGTATTAGTACTTGCTGTGGCTTCGCT
>CAZDPP010000008.1:0-16050 GCA_964507495.1 uncultured Candidatus Saccharibacteria bacterium | reverse complement strand
AACATCCCAATTTTCAATTTGTTGCGATTTATACTTTTGAGACACTTCCCAAGCCAAGAAAGCGCTCCGAGCAGTTTGAATCTCTCTAATTATTTCTGCAGCAGTGTATCGTTGGCAATGATACGCGTGTTCAGCTGTTGTATAGAGCATGCCGGCATATTCGACCATGTGCCCAGAGAAACACGAAAAATATTTCTCAAAAATTTCAAATGGTAGTGTTTGGGACATCTACTACAGATCCAACCCGCCCATTGCCTCATCAATCGACTTCATCACAGGAGTGGCAGAAACGCCTTCGGCGTGTGAGCCATCCCACGATGCCGCTTCGTTTGCGCGGCCGCCTGCTGGCTCATTTATCTTGAGATTAACTCGTGCGGTGTGCTTCATACCAACAACACGAAGGAGCGTGCGGATTGCTTTGGCGGTATTGCCTGAGCGGCCAATAACCTTGCCCATGTCTTCAGGATGCAGGTCGAGCGTCAACAACACCCCCATCTCGTCAACGACGCGAGTTGTCTTGACATCTTCTGGATGATCGACCAAACCTTTTACGACAAATTCCAAAAACTCCTGATCTTTTTCCGCCATAACAGTATATTAAGTTAGTAGTACCTCTTTATTTTATTCTGCAGGTACTTCTTGTGCAACCGCGTTATCCTCTGCGGCGGCAGGAGTTTCTTCAGGAGTTGTTATGGGAGCTTCTTCTGCCGGTGCTGGAGCAACTTCTGCAGGAGCAGCTGGAGTTTCGGCAGGTGTAGCTTCTACTTTTGCAACTGTTTTCTTTGGCAAGATATTTATTTTTTTTGCGTCAATTATTTTCTGAGATACAAGCAAGTTGTGCACAGTGCCCGATGCTTGTGCGCCGTTTTTGAGCCAGTTGAGGATACGGTCAGCTTTAAGTTCCACTCGGTCGGCGCGTGGGTCGTATGAGCCTACCATCTCGAGATAATTCCCGGTCTTTGGTTTTCTTTTTGAGTCCACGACAATGACCCGATAGCTCGGGTCGTTCTTCCTGCCGCGACGCTGTAGCCGAATGTTTATCACGCAAGCCACTGTAGCAGTCTCTGGTAAAAAGTCAACTAATAGGCTAAAGTGCTTATATAAATGGCTATAAGCAAAACCCGTCCGACTGGACGCCCTGAGTCGTCCGGGCGGGAACACATAACAGGTATCATCCAAATCACCCGCAAAGGGGTGGGCTATGTTGCATGGCCTGACGAACAGGTTAAACCACAAAACGGTCGCCCGGCGAATAGAAAGGATTCGCTTAAGGAGGATATCGAGATCCAAACAACTGACCTGCACGGCGCACTCAATGGCGACATAGTCGAAGTTGAGCTCACGGGCGTACATCCTCGTCCTAAGGGCAAAGTTGCCAAGGTAGAATCTCGCGCAAAAGAGCAATTTGTTGCAACGCTCGTACAAAAACCCGCCCGCCCGAATGACCGGCATTCGGGCGGGGATGGTGCGTGGCAAGCCATACCAGCTGACATCAAGTTTTATCGTCCTATCAGCATTGCCGACACCAAGGGTGCCGCACATAATTCCCGTGTATTGGTTAAACTTCTTTCATTTACAGGTACCGAGGATCCTGTGGGCGAAATCATAGAAATTATAGGTCAGGCGGGTGAACATCGAGTCGAGATGAACGCCATTGTGCTTGAACATGGATTCTCGAACGAGTTCCCGCCCGAAGTGTTGCGTGAAGCAAAAGAAATTGAGGAACATCATGCCGCAACGATTGCACAGGAGGCTCAAAAACGCACCTCGCCCGTTGACGGTCTAAGGCCGAGGGCTGATTTTCGTGGCACCGTAACCATGACTATAGACCCCGTGGATGCAAAAGACTTTGATGACGCACTTTCCATTAAAGAACTCGGGGACGGTACTTATGAGGTTGGCGTACACATCGCAGACGCAACATTTTTTGTCCGCCCAGGTACTGCACTTGATGACGAAGCCGTGAGACGCGGAACATCGGTGTATTTGGTCGATGCCACCATCCCTATGCTTCCACTAGAACTTTCAGGCAACGTATGTAGTCTGCGCGAAAACGAAGACCGCCTCGCATTCTCAGCGGTGTTTATTATAAACAAACAAGGCGAGGTACTTGACCGCCGTTTTACAAAATCCATCATCCGCTCACAAAAAAGATTTACCTACGAAGAAGCGCAGGCCGTACTTGACCAATCAGATAAATCACAAAAGCCAGACGGCATCTTTGCCCAAGAATTATTGACACTTCGCTCGCTTTCACGACTTCTCCATACTAAGCGCGAAAAGGAAGGTGCGATTGATTTCGGCGACAACGAGGTCAAATTTGTACTTGATGAAAATGGTGTACCTTTGGGTGTTGTGCGCAAAGAGCGCATCGAGACCAACGGCCTTATAGAAGAATTCATGCTCTTAGCCAATCGCGAAGTCTCGATGTTTGTCTCAAAAATTGCAGAAAAAGTGCCGGAGAAAGGATACGTCTTTTTATATCGTATCCACGACGAACCCAAACAAGACCGCATTGAGGAGTTGGCGACCTTTGTGCGCGCAGTCGGCTATGACTTTGATAGTAAGAAAAAGAAATTCACTGCCCGCGATATCGCGCACCTACTCAAACAAATTGAGGGTAAGCCCGAGGAGCACCTTATACGCACCGCTACCTTGCGCTCGATGGCAAAAGCTATCTACTCGACCAAAAACATCGGGCATTTTGGTCTGGCATTCAAATACTACACACACTTCACAAGCCCTATACGCCGCTACCCTGACATGCTAGCGCACCGTATCTTAGCCTCGCACCTAGACGGGCGTCCGGTTACTCGTGCCGAGTTTATAAAACTCGAGCGCATGTGCATCACCGCAACCGAACAAGAGGCAAAAGCTGTCTCGGCCGAGCGCGACTCCATACGTTACAAGCAAGTCGAGTACCTCTCGGCACGTGTTGGTCAAGAGTTTGATGCCATTATTTCAGGCGTCACGGAGTGGGGGCTCTACGTTGAGGATACAGTGAGTGCCTCCGAGGGTCTTGTACGCGTGCGCACCATTGGAGACGATTTCTATAACTATTCTGCGAAAGAATACGCACTCGTGGGGCAAAAAACAAAAAAGAAATACACACTCGGAGACCGGGTCCGTGTAAAACTTATTGCCACCGACATGGCAGCTCGCAACGTCGACTTCGAACTGGTGCGTTAATTATTTTGCCACAGCAAGCGCATCTTCAAATTTAATAGAAAGCAGTTTAGAAATTCCATCCCCACCCATAGTGATGCCATAGAGCACACCCGCGCGAGACATTGTTTCGCGATTATGAGTAATGACAATAAGTTGCGATTGTTTGGACAGAGTTTCAATCATGTCGCCATAACGGCGCGAGTTTGCCTCATCAAGCGCCGCATCGGTTTCGTCGAGTATTAAAAATGGCGGAGGATTTACTTGTGACATTGCAAAAATGAGTGCAATTGAGGTGAGCGCGCGCTCCCCTCCCGAGAGCATATGTAGACCCTTGAGCCGTTTATGCGGTAGAGAAATCGCAATATCAACCCCCCTAGATCGCTCAATATCTTGAGCGGTCGGGCGACCTTCTCGTTCTAGACGAGACGGCATAGCCTCTTGTGTGACAACCAAAGAGGCTGCACCTCCACCAACCATTAACTTAAAGAATCCATCAAATTCAATATTTATTTTATGCATACCTTCGGCAAAGCGCACCTCAAGTGTTTTTGTCAATTCTGCAATGAGTGTATGGAGTGACTCTGCCGATGTGTTCAGGTCGGCAAGTTCACGAGCCAAAAATTGGTCGCGCTCGGCCCTCTCTTGATGCTCTTTGATCACTTCGGATCCCGAGCCCACACCAGCCTCCTCGAGGCGTATTTTTATGCGCTCTATGTTGCGGCGGCGTTCAGACTGCACTTCACGCGGTTCATCAGCTATATCAGCTCGCGACACACTCTCGCCCGCCTCTTGTACCTCATATTCTTCGTAGGCAACAATCGCGCGGCCAACCAAAGCAGCCGCCTCGCCTAATTCGTTTTTAAAAGCAAGCGTATCACGCTCGAGTATTTCTTCTTGTGCACGAAATTGGTTTAATTTGGTCTGCAATTCGCTACGGCGTGCCATAGCGGCAAACAACTCTCGTTCGGCTTCGCGACTTGCATCTTTTTCGCCTTCTATTTTTTGACGCAGTGTCTGTAGACTTTCCGCAATCTCAGTCTCTTTTTGTTGCAATTGTTCCAACTCGCCTTCCAACTCTTTCTTTTTTTGAGATAACTCTTGCGATGTGTGTTCAGTTGCAACCTCACGATGAGTCACACGCTGCAGGAATTCTTTTGCCATAGTGCCGAGCATACGGAGACGCTCCCGGACAGATTCCAAGTCAAGAGACAGTATGTTTTCAAGTTCTCTTTGTACTTGTGCTACAAACTCCTCCACGTGACTCGCCGGCACCGAGCTTATTGTCACATGAGACAGTCGCTCATGGGCCACCAACTCACCTTCAATACGACCGAGTTCACGCTGTACGACACTTCGCCTCGCTGAAGTTGCACGACCCTCTTCTTCCAAATGCATCAATTCATCTGTCTTTGCATCATGATGTTTGACGCCGAGGTCGGCACGCAATTGTGTTATTTTTTGCTCAAGGGCCCTATACTCACCTTCGGGTTGTTCACGGTCTTCTTTGAGCAAACTTTTCGAGATCTCAAGATAAATACTCTCTCGTTTCAAATATTCTAGATATTTTTCTTGTACATCATCACGAAGTTTTCGCGACTCTTCAATTTTACGCATCTGAGATTGCAAAAAGCGTAAATGTGGTGCCAACTCGCGACGCAAACCCTCAACCTCGCGAATATTTTCAGCCGTCTTTTCTAGTTTTTTCTTTGCTTCTTCTCGTTTATATAAAAATACAGTGAGTCCAAGGGCATCCTCCAATACCTCACGACGCTCAGCGGGCGACGCTGTCAAAATCCTGTCTGCTTCACCTTGCGAGATGATGTGGTGGCCAGACGCACCAATGTTGGCCTGTGCGAGCAGCTCGGAGACGTCGCGCAAACGGACTGAAGAACCGTTGAGTACATAATCGTTGCCGCCGTCACGGTGCACCACACGCTCGATAGCGACTTCATCAAAATCTAAATTGAGCGCACGATCAGTGTTATCAAACACGAGTTTGACCGACGCTCGCCCGGCACGTGGCACAATTTGCGAGCCGTTCCATATCATATCCTCGCCACGCTTGCCGCGCATCGACTTCATCGATTGTTCGCCCAACACAAAGCGAAACGACTCGGCGATGTTGCTCTTGCCCGAGCCATTGGGCCCCACAATAGATGTAATACTCGAGGCAAACTCGAGTTGTGTTTTTTTGGCAAAGGATTTAAACCCCGCTAGTTCTATCGACTTAAGCCGCATGGTATTTATTGTATCAAAAGAAATGGCGTCCGTTCTGGACGCCTATGCCATACCCCACCGAGCTGCACGTTCGTAGTCTTGCATGTCTCTAACAGCTCGATTAAGAGCCCACTCCAAACCCTCCCGTTGTTCATTCGTTAAATTAGTGTCATTGGAGAGTAGGTCCTCTGCAGCCTTAGTCCAGAGTTCAAAAAAGGGACTTCCTTGAACCCTCGTGCCACAGGCATAGATCGCCCTCCTAACTCTGCCCTCGAGTGCGTGCTGGCTGGACATGGAGTTTATCTTTCACGATAGATCTGGACATAAACTATCATTACCACCCCCTTTGGGCAAGCGCCTTTCTTGCGGCGTCTTGCTCGGCCTCTTGTTTGGATTTGCCGCTTCCTTCAGCCACAAGTACTTCTTTTGCATAAACTCCAACAGCAAAGTGTTTGTCATGGTCGGGTCCCGTTTCTTTGAGCACACTGTAGTATGGAGTCGCCCCTTCCGCATCTTGCATTTTTTCTTGCAAGAGCGATTTAGCATCTTGCCAGAGACCTTGTCTTACAATGTTATCAATCTTTGGGAAAAGGTGTGCGGTTATAAACATACACGCTGCGTCATAGCCTGCATCGAGGTATATAGCCCCCACCACCGCCTCAAATGCATTAGCCAAGAGCATTTGTCGCGCGCGACCGTTATCTTTAGCCTCGCCACGAGAAAGGAGGAGATAGTCGTTCATCCCAATATTCGCCGCCACCTCAGAGAGTGTTACAGCATTCACCAACGACGCGCGATACGCGGTCAGCTCGCCCTCGTTTCGGTCGGGATATTTCTCATACAAAAAGTGCGTGACAATGAGCTCGAGCACTGCATCACCCAAAAACTCAAGACGCTCATTGTGCCCGCCAGTCTCACCCCGATGCTCATTGAGATATGAGCGGTGTGTAAATGCCTGACGCAGCAATGACAAATCAGTAAAGGAGATGTTAATCTGCTCCTCAAATGTTTTAAAATCCTTTTCCATTACAGTAGTGTTATTTTTTAATAACTTTCTTCTCAGTGAGTTTCTGCATTGCTTTTGTAACTATAGGCAACATATCTTCGTAGAAATTGAGCTCAAGCGCGTCTTGCATACGAAACCATTTTGCATCATCGAGCCCGCCCTTTTTTGCTAGCTCAATATCGGTATACGCTGATTCTGCCAAAAAGTAGATGACGTGCTTGCGCTTTTTACCCACCGTGGGATCTGATGCTACATACTCATTCTCACCCAAGCGTTCAATGGGGGTAACGCCGAGACCTATCTCTTCTTTTATTTTGCGCACCACACCATCCTCGGGATTTTCATCAGGTGTGAGTTTGCCCTTAGAGAGGGTCCAGTGGCCAAAGATATCGTGCACAAGAGCCAGGTATAGGTCGTCGTTACGGCGCGCATATACCACCGCACCCACCAAACGCTCAAGAGGTAATTGGTCATAAGGAACATCTTTCTTTTTCTTTGAGACTTCGTCTTTGCCAGGCTCGCCCAACTCTTTGTAGACTGCACCCAACACACCGTTGACGAATCTGCCAGAGTTTTCGCCCCCAAAACTTTTTGCAAGTTCGATAGCCTCGTTAATGGCAACCTTAGCCGGCACTTTATCGCGGTCAGCAAACAACAACTCATACAACCCCAAACGCAACACGTTGCGGTCGACAAGCGCAATGCGCACAAGCGGCCATTCAGGTGCCGCTTTTTCTATCACTAAGTCGAGATCACTCTTACGCCCGATGGTGCCGCGCAGCAACTCCTCCATAAAGGGCACATCACCCGCCGCGGGAGAGAATTCTTGTATATTACGCATGAGAGCATCGGTCGCTACCTGCAAGGCGCAGTTGCGGAAATCCCACTCAAAGAGTGTCTGGAGTACTACCGATCTTGAAAGGTGCCGATTTGCCATATTTCATCCTTCGATAAAACTCAGGATGACTCTGAGTTTGTCGAACGGGTCAAGGAACATGCGAAAGAAAAACACTTCTTTATTTTACCCTAGATACAAAGCCGATGTTCGAGTTTACCCCACCCCTGTGGAGAACTACTGACCCTCAGCTTTACTTCCAGATTGCTTCGCTTTCCCGCCATCGCGGCGAGCAAGCTTTGCTGCCTTAGCTTGAGCCTTGGCGGCGTGGTCTACAACCACTCGCCCGTTATAGCGGCCGCACGTAGGGCACGCTCGGTGTGACACGCGCACAGCCCCGCACTCACATTTAGTGAGGACTTTGGCCACAAGGGCGTGGTGGGAACGGCGGTTTGCCGTATGCGCCCGGGTGTGTCTCATTCGTACAACCATGCAAGGAATATACCAGAGCGAGAGGAAAAAGAAAAGCCCCCGCCCTTGATTCGGATTGGGGGAAAGATACGCTACAAATTCCTATTGTTTAACTTAATGAAGGGCAGTGGCTTCCACATTTTTTTGGCGCAAGAGACCAATCGTCTGGATTTTGCCAAGGACACCGCACTAGCGGTATTCCTTCATGGACGAACAACTCACTTTGTTCTCCTTTGGGCCAAACACCTGTTGTGTAGGCACAACTAGCGCAGATAGTATTACCCGGCCCAATTCCCAAAACCCTCGCCAACTTATGCATTATCGCCATAGTGGCGGCTATTGGCATTTTTGGCTTACCGCTTTCTGCACAAGACATAGCAGATTCACCCCCACATAAGAAAACATCTTGTTGCCTGTGTGCCTTACGAAACACAACTTCACAACAGATTACAACCATACCACGATTTATTCCCTTTTACCAATTTTAAATGTTGTGCGGTGGATAGCGCACAGCCCAAACTTTTTGATAGCGGCGAGATGTTTTTGTGTTCCATACCCCTTATGCACTTCAAATCCATAGTTAGGAAACTTTTTTGCATACTCGACCATCAGTCTGTCGCGCTCAACTTTGGCGGCAATCGAGGCAAGCGAAATAATAGGCTCGGTTGCGTCACCGCGGATAATTGTTTTTTGCACATACTCAGGTGGAGCCACAAGCAAACCATCCAACAACACGCGCACCGAGGACTGCTCTCGGGGGCCCAGGTAGCGGCAAACAAGCTTATACACACCTCTCCACACAGCATCTCGTACCGCTTTTGTTATGCCATCTCTATCTATCATTTGGGCAGAGGCAAACACTACGACATATCGTAGTGTTTCATTTCTTTGAGCTTGTTGGAGTAGTGTGTAGATTTCTTCGCGCTTTTTCTCGGTGAGTTTTTTAGAATCAGCGACACCTGGAAAGACTTTTTTGATATTAAAATTTTGCGGAACCATAACAACCCCAACAGCAACCGGCCCCGCCAGGGGTCCGCGCCCCGCCTCATCGACGCCAACTACATACTGCATAGCTCTACTATATAAAAAACTCCGACAGGCCGCTCGGGGCGACACGTCGGATTTGGAATCACATCACGCTTCCAGGACCAGGAAAGGGTTTCCAGATACTGCCCGCCATTTTTCTCCTTTCGGTCCTTTTGGCACGAATGTTCTCGTCGGCCTCGTGTATCATGCGCCCAAGGCGCAGGAGAGACTGCCAGAAACGTTGCATTACAGACATGGCACCACTTCCTACATAGTTCTGCACAAACAATACGATATACGAAGCGCGCGTCAACTCTATCACGCAGGTGGGCTGGGCGAGTATAATTAATGTATGAAAGCCTCTTTTGTGCACCTCCACACCCACTCACACTACTCTTTACTACAAGCGTTACCTAAATTGCCTGATCTGGTTGCAGCCGCCAAAACCCAAGGTTGTGAGGCGCTTGCGTTGACCGACCTTGGGAGTATGTATGGAGCTATCGAGTTTATAAAGGAGTGTAAAAACGCGGGCATCAAACCAATTGTCGGGCTTGAGGCCTATTTGGCCGACAATAATCGTTTACTCCTTTTCGCCGAGAACGAACAGGGATACAAAAACCTACTCGCACTTGTGACGGACTCACAGTTTGCCGAGCACACAGATAGGCCAATCATTACACCCCCCATGTTGCGGGCCCGCGCAAACAATCTCATTGCCATTGCTCTTGGTAATACAGCAGAAAACGTAGAAATAAAAAGTATTTTTGATACCGAACACTGGTATACACCAGACACTGTTGCTGTGCGAGAGATTTTTTATATCAACCGAGACGACAGGCGCGCATGGCAAACACTCCGCAAAATCGAAAACCGTGGCGCAGCCGAAGAAGACTCCTATCTCGATGAAGAGGATTTCCACTTCCCTAGCGTTCGCGAGATGGAAGCGCAATTTACACCCGAGCAATTGCATGCAACACTCGCAATCGCACAACGCTGCAACCTCGATATCAAACTCGGCTCGTGGGTGTTCCCCGACCTGGCGATTCCCGAAAATTCTTCGTTTAATGAAGAGCTGCGCAAACTCATCGAGGCCGGCCTCAAACACCGCGGCATTGAGGAAACTCCTGAGATACGCGAGCGCATTGAATACGAATTTAAAATCATCTGCGATAAAGGATACTCGCCGTACTTCTTGGTGGTAGCCGACTTGTTGAATTTTGCTCGCACAAACGGCATCCTCACCACCATACGCGGCTCAGTGGCAGGTTCAATGATCACCTATGTCACAGGTATCACCAACGTGAACCCGCTTATCTACAAACTCCCCTTTGAACGTTTTCTCAATCCTGAACGTCCATCGGCCCCCGACATCGACATGGACTATGCCGACAACAGGCGCGACGAGGTTATCGAGTATGCTCGCCGCAAATATGGTGTCGACCATGTGGCGCAAATCGGAACATTTGGTACCATGCTTGCGCGCGGCGTAGTGCGCGATGTTGCGCGTGCGCTTGGCTACCCTTACGGACTCGGCGACCGCATTGCAAAAGAGATCCCCATGGGCTCGCAAGGATTCCCTATGACACTCGATCGTGCCTTGGCCGAAAATCCTGAACTGGCAAAGATATACAAAAAAGAAGAGGATGCTAAAGAAATTATAGACCTCGGAAAAAAACTCGAAGGCTGCGCCAGACACATCTCAGTGCACGCGGCCGGCGTTGTCATCTCGCCTAAACCGCTCGTCGAATACACACCGCTTCAATATGATCCTAAGGGCGGAAAAATAATCTCGCAGTACGACATGCACTCGGTCGAAGATGCGGGATTGCTCAAATTTGATTTCTTGGGTATCCGCAACTTAGCTATTTTGTCTCATGCAGTCACCTTGGTTGAGAAAACGCGTGGCGTGAAAGTTGATATAGAAAACGTGCCAGTTGATGACACCAAGACATTCGAGATGCTCGCGCGCGGCGAAACTGAAGGCACCTTCCAACTCAACGGCGCCGGTATGACGCGCTACCTCAAAGAACTTAAACCATCGACCATCCACGACATCAATGCCATGGTGGCGCTATTCAGACCCGGCCCTATGGAGACTATACCTCAGTACATAGAGCGCAAACACAACCCCGCACTCATCCACTACCTCGACCCGCGCATGAAAGAATATCTCGATTTCTCCTACGGCGTGCTCGTATATCAAGACGACGTACTTCTGACCTCGATTAAACTCGCCGGATACTCGTGGCTCGAGGCCGACAAACTCCGCAAAGCGATGGGCAAGAAAATTCCCGAGGTTATGGCTGCTGAAAAAGAGAAACTCATAAAAGGATTTATCGAGTTTGGAAAACTCACTCCAACACTTGCTGAGAAATTGTGGAAATTGATAGAGCCCTTCGCTGCCTATGGGTTCAATAAAGCGCATGCCGCAAGTTATGGAAAAGTGGCATACCAGACCGCATACATGAAAGCCAACTTCCCTGTCGAATATATGACGGCTGTGCTCACCGCCGAGTCGGGCAACATCGACACCATCTCTATCATGGTTGCTGAGTGTAAGCGCATGGGTATCAATATTTTGCCACCCGACATAAATGAGAGTTTTGGAGACTTTACGGTTGTGGCTGCGTCGAATATTCTTCCACAAAGGTCCTCGGATCTCCTCGCTCGCTCATCATCTACCAATGAGCAAGGCGAGGCCAGACCATTTGCTTTAGAATATTCGACTACGCATACGCAAGGTATTCGCTTTGGACTTTATTCTATAAAAAACTTCGGCCAAGGTGTTGCCGACTCAATAATCGCCGAGCGCAAAGAACACGGACCGTTTACTAGCCTCTCCAACTTTTTGAGCCGCGTGAGTGGTAATAATCTCAATAAAAAAGGATTGGAATCTTTAATAGAGTGTGGTGCGCTCGATAGTATGGGCGAGCGCGGGCAAATGCTCGCCAACATCGAACTCCTTTTGCAATACCACCGCGACGCCACGCGCGAGCAGTCGCACGACTCACTCTTTAGCGAACTTGGCGGCACCATTGACGATGTGCACATGCAACCCTCAGCCGAAGCAACACAAACCGAACGCCTGGCGTGGGAGAAGGAGCTGCTCGGCCTCTATGTCTCGGGGCACCCGCTTGATCGATTTCGTGAAAAGCTCTCCAAACGTCCTATGACCATAGGGCAAATGAAGCAGCGTATCATGCCTGGGATGACCGCGGTCGCGGCGGGGATGATAGAGGATGTGCGGATGATACTAACCCGCGGCGGCGATCAGATGGCGTTCATTAAGCTCGCCGACTTTGATGGCTCAATTGAGGCAGTCGTCTTCCCTAAGAGCTATACCGAACACAAAGCCATACTTCAACCCGAGACATGCATCGCACTCAAGGGCAAAATCTCAAACCGCAACGGCGAACTCTCGATGGTTGCCGAGGCACTCAAAGCGCTTTAGTATACATATATGGAAGAAAGAGACCACAAAAAGCTAGGGCCCGAATTAGAACTGTTTTATATAGACCAAACAATTGGCAAGGGGTTGCCAATGTTTTTGCCCAAAGGTGCCATCATCAAACGCGAACTCGAGAACTTCGTCATCGAAGAAGAGACGAAGCGCGGATATCTCCATGTACATACCCCCGACTTGGCCAAACTTGAGCTCTATGAAAAGAGCGGCCATTACCCTCACTACAAAGAGTCGATGTATGCACCTATTGCCATAGACGACGAAAAGTTTATGTTGCGCCCAATGACATGCCCCCACCATTTCCAGATGTTTTTACACAAACCACACTCATATCGTGAGTCTCCTATGCGCATTGCCGAGTTGGCACAACTCTATCGCTATGAGCAGTCGGGCGAGTTGATGGGGCTACAGCGTGTGCGCACATTTTGCCTTGCTGACGCCCACATCATCTGTTCATCCGAGGAACAAGCTGTCGAGGAAATCGGCCGCGCACTCGACCTTATTGTCGACATGGCGGGGACATTCGGTCTCACACAAGGTAATGACTTTAGATTCCGCCTTTCGCTTGGCGACCGAGCCAATGCAGAAAAATATTATAAAAATGACGAAGCGTGGGAGAAGGGCGAAGGGTTGTTGCGCGCACTCATGATTAAGCGTGGCGCAGACTTCGAAGAAGCAAAAGATGAGGCGGCATTCTATGGCCCCAAAATCGATGTGCAGATGAAGAACGTAAACGGCAAAGAAGATACGGCCTTTACGGTGCAGTACGACTTCTGCATGCCCGACCGATTTGATCTTGGTTTTATAGGCGAAGACGGCAAAACAAAACGCGCGTTTGTGGTACACCGCTCATCAATTGGTGCAATCGAGCGCATCATGGCATTTTTGATTGAAAAATATGCAGGCGCTTTCCCTACATGGCTCTCGCCGGTACAAGCACGAGTTATCCCAATTGCCGACGCGCATAAGGCCTACGCACAAGAGGCGCTCTCACAATTAAAAGCAGTAGGTATCCGCGCCGACATCGACAACTCAAACGAAACGCTCGGCAAAAAAATCCGCCAAGCAAAAATAGAAAAAATTCCCTATACTCTTGTCATTGGAGATAATGAAGTTACCACTCAAACTGCAACACTCGAGCATCGCGAAGGCGGCAAAATCGGCCAACTCTCGTTGGCCGAAATAACCTCAAAACTCATAGAGGAAATTAAGACTCGCGCTTAGTTATCGGACGCGACTAACTTGCGACAGAATAAAATCATCAACTATATCCTCTTGCAATGCAGGGGCTTGTGCTGCGTGAACATGCTCGGCAGTGTGTTCTGGATGAGCATGCACAGCATGTGCATCGACTGTATGAGACGCCTCACCGAACAGTACTCCGCCAAGCCAACCAACTACTCTATTTTGTACACGAACCACAATCACCAAATAGGCCGCAAAGAGAGCTAGTAATATGAGGAACGACCAATAAGCAACCAAACCACCGAACCCAAGATTGAGACCAGTGTACGGCACCGAGGAGAGTGTCACGAATGGTGTTTGATTTGGATAATAGTGAGGATATATGGCGGGCGAAATATAGTAGGTTGGAGGAATATAATACCCGCCACAATTGTGATAGCAGCCAGAACTTGGGACGTAACAATTTGGATAGGTGCCGACGGTACCTGATGGACACACTGGATTGTACGTAATCGGAGTACAGTTTGGATATATGCCACTGGTCCCAGCAGGACACGTTGTGGGCGGAGTAACACAGTTTGGATACACTCCAGTCGTGCCCGCTGGGCACACAGGAGTTTGCGGAATTTCGTATGTAGATACAGCGTGGTCGTTTACTCCTTGATCGATGACTATACTAGGTTGTGGAATTTGATTTTCACCAACAGCACCGCAGTCTCCGCATCCGCCACCATCAATAGATTCATTGAGTCCAAACCCGCCACCCATATTTCCATCATTTACACCCGCATCGTTTTGAGCATGCGCTACAGTAGCAAACACGACACTCCAGAGGATGAGTGATGTTGCTACAAAAGTTCGGATTGTCTGTGTTGATTTCATAATGTAATTGCTTGATTAATAACAAGGGTGTGGCCCTTTTTTAAAAATCGATTTCAAAAAATCGGTCCTTAAAAGAGGGTCAGGGGGCGCAGCTACTATACTGCGCACCCTAACCGAACGCTAGCCCCAGCGCACCTTGGTTCGCCGAGCGACTTCGACTGAAGAAACCGAGCCCTGCGCCGCAACAACCGTGCTGTAGTCGCCCACACGCACGGGACACGGGATGCAAAACGGCTGGTTGAGCCTCGTGAGCGTCACACATGGGTTGCCGCACACTTCCGGCAGCCACGCGGTAACGATGACACTATCTTGACCAGGCCGCTGCACCATCCGGATGTTGCGCGAGACGCCAACCCAACCGGGACCAATCGCCACCTCCATGTTGGGAGCGACGATATCTTCCCCGAACGCCATGGCCGTAAAGCGCATATCGTCGAGAATTTCCGTCTGCGTACCCTCGCCTGCTTGTAGCCGCTGAAACAACTCACCCAAAACGGGCTGTTGTTGAATCAGCGGAGCAAAAAGAGTCGGGACCCTGGACCAGCCGCCTGTATACTTGCGGCGACCAGGATGGGTCCAGTAGGTGACCTGCGGAGCACTTGCGTGCCCCGCGGCGGGAAAAAGCATTACTGCTGCTCCCCCCACCACAGCTCGGCGAGTAATCATGGACATCTCCTATCGTTGGACCAGAACATAGAGGACAGCGTCCTCACTTTTCTGGATGATTTTGCTCACACGCCCTGGCAAGCCGCAGACCGTGTTTGCGGCGCCCTGGTGGGAGCCGGCCGTGAGTTCCGGGAGGTAGGCCGTCTCGAAATCCGCTTGGATGCAGACTCCTGGCGACCCACTCGCCATTGGTGCATACGGGAGGCGGAGGCGCATGCGCCCCTTCCCGTCTGCACCCATGATAGGAACGACGACGCGGATACCCCGCCCAGTCTTCTCGACCGGAGTCCACGTGCCTCCCCGCGGGTTTTGCCCGAGAGAGTACGAGGTCCTGTCAGGAAACTGGGCCGACACGACACCCGTGATGTCGATGGTGAGATTGCCCCCACCAAGCATGGGGCGGATGCGCCCCTCGACACGCGCCACGTGCAGACCTTGGCTTATGCCGAAATAGTTCTGCTCGGCAGCGAGCTTTAGGGCGAGGGACGAATTTTGTACCACTTCTACATCAATGTAGAAGTAGGGTTGGGAGGGTGTGCCAACAGCGCACCCTCCAGTGAGCATCAGTGCCGCAAGCAGCACATGCCTACGTGTAAGCATTGAAGCCTCCTGTTTTGTGTGCGCCGAAGGCGCGTGTTGGTAGAATCAAAGAACGACGTTAATGTAATTGTACCAGATTTTTCTTGTTTATGCAAGGGACACACAACGGCCCGACTCACACTACATGAGCCGGGCTGTTGTCTGTATGGAGTATGTAATTACGCGTTTGCGCGGCGGATCTGCGAGAGCACAAACGTATCAGTGTAATCTACCTGCACAGACGCCGCAGGTTTGTATTGCATGGCTGGAATTTGCTCGGCAGGAGCACTTGCAGCCGCAGCCACTTCCCCCTTTCCAAACAAGAGTGTCTTAACCCAGCGAAGAAGTTTGTTTTGCACACGAACAATGATGAGCATGTACGCCGCAAAAAGTGAGAAGAGTATAAGAAGTGACCAATAGATGACAATGCCGTATGGCCCGAGCTCAAGGCCAGTGTACGGCACCGAGGAGAGCGTCACGTACGGGTTGCCGTTTGGCACATATTGATTGAGCGCTACATATGGTTGAGTATACGACTGCACGTATGGCTGC
>CAZDPP010000007.1:13827-16074 GCA_964507495.1 uncultured Candidatus Saccharibacteria bacterium | reverse complement strand
CGTGATGATAAGTGATATTAAAGACAAAGAGACGGCGCTCCTTGCTGTACAAGCTGCAAATCGAGGTGTGATGGTGTTAGCTGGGGTGGGCGCGGCCAACGCTGCAGAGGGAGGAGCTGTACTGCAGTCACTTGATGTCTCTCCCGCGCTTGTGGCGGCGACCCTTCGGGTGTCAGTTGGTGTGCGACTTGTGCCTCGATTATGTATAGAGAAAGAACCGCAGCGCCTCTCGCGCGCTGCGGCAAATACACTTGAGTCTGCTGCTAATGTTGCCAAGGTGCTCGCTGAACTCAAAAAAGAGCATTCAATCGCGCACGCTGCATGGAAGGATGTTTCTTTTTTTGGACCAAAATCATGTGCGAAATGTGACGAAGGCTATAAAGATGTATTGGGTCTACAAGAAATTATGCCTACAAGTGAGTTGGTGAGGGCGCTCATACTCGAGGGTGCCGAGCCCGAAGTGTTGAGCGAGGCGGCACAGAACGAAGGAATGCTTACACTCGCAGAAGATGCGATATACAAGGCAGCACAAGGACTCACTTCACTGGAAGTGGCGCTTGAGGTGGCGAGGAGCGACAGACAATAGTACTATTGTGGGGTGAAGAAAGCTCTCATAATCGCCAATTGGAAAATGTATGTTGAGAAGCCTGATGCTGCAAAAAAGTTTGCGTTGTCGCTAAAGAAGCAATTACGATACCTTCCGCACACCTCGATCGTCATACCTCCTCCATATCCGCTTTTGGCTTTAGTCGCCGTCGCGCTTAAGGGCTCAGTTGCTCGCGTGGGTGCACAGACAATTGAATGAGAAAAGGATGAAAAACATACCGGTGGGGTGTCGGCCGGCATGCTCAAGGCGCTCGGAGTGTCGATGGTGATTGTTGGCCACTCTGAGCGCCGCGCGCAAGGTGAGACAGACGATATGGTGCGTGCCCAGATTGAGCGCGCACAAGAAGCGGGGCTTACAGCTGTATTGTGTGTGGGAGAAAAAGAGCAAGACGCCACAGGCGCACACTTTAATCTCATTGCGGGGCAACTAACAAAAGCGCTCTCGGGAACCAACATAACAAGCATCAAACTTGTAATCGCATACGAGCCTGTGTGGGCGATAGGGAAGAGTGCTGTGGAAGCCATGACCCCACCCGATGTTCGTGAGATGGTTATCTTTATTCGCAAAACACTTGCGGATATCTTGGGCCGACCCGCAGCGGTGAAGGTCCCTATTTTGTACGGAGGCTCAGTGGAGGGTACAAACGCCAGACAACTACTCGAGGAGGGAGGTGTGGGAGGGTTTTTGGTAGGACATGCGAGTGCCGATTGGAATTCGTTTAATGAGATTTTAAAAAACAGTAAATAATTTTATATATGGAATATCCGGCAATGAAGTCGCTGCACAACATGGATGTGCACTCCAAGAGAGTGCTACTGCGCACCAGCCTTAATGTGCCCATAACCGCAGAGGGTGGAGTGGGGGATTTGTTTCGTCTTAAGCGTGCACTGCCCACACTCGAGTATTTGATTGAACAAAAAGCAAAAATCATACTTGTGGGTTACTTGGGTCGCGAGGGTGCAACGTTGGCACCTGTGGCGCGCGCACTGCAAGAGTTAGTACCACATACAACCATCACTTTTTCGACAACGCCTCTTGCGGATATCGCAAAAGAAGTTGAGGCGCTCGAGCATGGTTGTTGTCTTATGATAGAGAATATTCGCCGCGAGCCAGGTGAGGAGAAGAATGATGCAGTGCTCGCGAAAGAACTCGCGGCGCTCGCCGACGTTTTTATAGACGATGCCTTTGCAGAAGCCCACCGCGCCTATGCATCAAACGTGGGAGTCGCCTCACTATTGCCCTCGTGTGCCGGTTTTTTGTTTGAAGAGGAGGTGCGTAGGTTGTGCGAGGCACTCAAACCGCCGCAAGGAGCACTTGCCATAATCGGCGGTGCAAAATTTGAAACAAAAGAACCACTGTTGCAAAAACTACTCGAGCTGTATGAAACGGTGCTTGTTGGGGGTGCGCTTGCAGACGACATACTCAAAAGCCGCGGTACTCCAATTGCCCACTCTCTTGTGTCAGACGTACCGGTGCCCGCAGCTATTTCCGAGAGTACAAAAATCTTGGTGCCAATTGATGCACAAGTTGAGGATGAGAACACACACGAAAAGCGCGTGATTTTGACCAACAGTATTTTGGCGCACGAAGCTATCATAGACATCGGCCCTCGCACACAAGAAAACTGGAGCGCACACATC
>CAZDPP010000007.1:0-13801 GCA_964507495.1 uncultured Candidatus Saccharibacteria bacterium | reverse complement strand
AAAAACGCAGCCTTTGTTGTAGGGAACGGCCCTATGGGGATTTATGCGCAAGGCTCGACTACAGGAACTGACGCTATTGCCCAGGCGCTCGTTGATGCAGGAATACCGGCGGTGATTGGTGGGGGAGATACCGCGGCAGCCTTGGCAAAATTTACGTTTGATCCCGAAAAGATTTTTGTCTCCACCGGAGGCGGAGCCATGCTCGAATTCTTAACTCATGGCACCTTGCCGGCGGTTGAGGCGCTCCAACAGTAGGTATTGACAAAATTAACGTAAAATGTTTATCTACGAGGAGATGGTTTTTGAGAGGTTGACAATGGAAACAACTTCGCCGGTATGGCAAACACCGTTTGTGATTTTTTGTGGAACTAAAAACTTTTTCAATCCAAATCGTCAGAAATCAACTGGAGATATTCCTGAATTGGTGCGGAGGTGGGTTAAGTCCCGGGCATCACAATGGCCTCTGGATGTACAAAATAAGCCAATAGTAGTCTCTTGGAGTAAGGGTCCTGTACTTATTCAGCATCCAGATGTTGAAACGCAAGCACCTGTTGAGGGGTTCATGCTCTACGCTTCGTTCCCCGCTAAAGATGACTTCGCAATGAAAGAGATATCTTTCCTATGCGAAAAACTCCTGTTGCATTTTGGACAGATATCGCTCGAATTGCATGCGTCGATGCAGAGATACTATATCTCCAGAAATGGGGTATGGAAATCGTCGGGTAGTTTACCTCGTCGCTGACCCCACAAAGGTCAGCGATTTTTCTTTTACTCAGAGCCCTTGCACTTTCGTGTCGGTGATTTTTTGTGGAACGAGATGGATGTGGACGTGTGGTACATCGGTACCCACGATACCAAGGCGTACATAGTCGGCGCTCTGCCGTGCCTTAATGTCTTTTGCAACATGCTTGGCAACACGAAAAAGATCGTCTGAGATGGCGTCCGGTAAGTCTTGAAACCATGGATGGTGTTCTTTGGGGATGAGGAGTGTGTGGCCAGGAGCCTTCGGGTTAATGTCTAAAAACGCCAGCACGTTTTTATCCTCATATGTCTTTTGTGCTGGGATAATGCCGGCGACAATCTTACAAAAAATACAATTTTCATCAGTTTGCATGCTTTTTAGTATACTAAACTGGCATGAAAAAATACCAGCTACGCGAGCGAACAACCCCAGAGACACGCGCTGCGCTGGCAAACTACTCTGAACTGCTCCAAGACCTGCTTTCTGCCCGTAATATTTTTGAAAGTGATGCAGCTGCGCAATTTATAAACCCCGACTTTGAGCGCGACTCGCACGACCCGTTTTTGTTGCCCGATATGGATAAGGCGGTGGAGCGCGTGTTGGCTGCCAGGCGCTTAGGCGAGCCAGTTGCTGTGTGGAGCGACTACGATTGCGATGGTATCCCAGGTGGCGTGTTGCTTACAGAATTTCTGCGCTCAATTGGACTAGTCGTAAGGCACTATATCCCACACCGACATAAAGAGGGTTATGGCCTCAACAACCCCGGGCTCGATGAGTTGCATGCGCAAGGAATAAAACTAGTGCTCACCGTCGACTTGGGCACGACAAACCACCAAGAGATTTTGTATGCGCAGAAAAAAGGGATGGATGTGATCGTGACTGATCATCACATTGTTTCAGGAGATTATGTTGCGTCGGAAATTACTTCCGAAAAGGTCCTCGGGTCTCCTCCCTCCGGTCGGCCAGACCATTTTCTTCAGCAATTTCCGACTGCACTGGAGGCATCTTTTGCTTCCTTCTCACCTGCATACGCGCTCATTAACCCAAAGCGTCCCGACAGCCAGTACCCGTTTGATGGGCTCTGTGGCGCGGGGGTCGCATGGAAGTTGGTGCAAGGTGTGTTGCAAAAAATGCGTGAGAGTGGGCAATCCTTTGACTACGCTCAGGGCAGGGAAAAATGGCTGCTCGATTTGGTAGGCTTGGGGACTCTGTCTGATATGGTGCCCTTGGTGGGCGAAAATAGGATGCTCGCGCGCTATGGCTTACTTGTGATGCGCCGCAATCGCCGGCCAGGGTTGGCATCGCTCCTGTCGCTCTTGCGCATCAAACCCGGCTCGTTGGTTGAGGATGATATTGGGTTTATGATAGCGCCGCGCATCAACGCCGCCTCACGCATGGACTCGCCCGAGCTTGCGGCACGCTTGCTTGCGACAGCTGATGTATTAGAGGCGAAGGAGTTGGCCAAACAATTAAACGGTATAAACGACGAGCGCAAGGGCTTGGTGGCGTCGATTGTAAAAGAGACAAACAAGCGCCTCGCGCTTATGGAGCACACTGACCCGGTGTTGGTGATGGGCAACCCCAATTGGCGCCCGGGCGTCTTGGGCCTTGTTGCCAACTCGCTTGCGCAGGCGCACAACAAACCTGTTTTTTTGTGGGGTCGCGAGGGCGGGGAGTTATTGCGCGGCTCTTGCCGCTCGGATGGGCACATCAATATAGTGGAATTGATGCATAAGGCAGCAGAGGTGTTTGACCACTTTGGCGGCCATGCAGCGTCGGGCGGGTTTTCATTACTCGAGGAGCGCGTGTACGAGTTGGGACCAAGGCTCAATGAAGCATTCGCGGCACTGGAAGGCAATGCAGCACAGGACACAGAAATTATGATTGATAGAGAGCTTGAGTTGGCCGAGATTGCGCACGCGCACCGTGAGTTGGCGCACCTAGCGCCCTTTGGGGTCGACAACGCAAAGCCGCTTTTTTTGTTCCCCAACGTTGCTGTCTCAAGTGTGCGGATGTTTGGTAAAAAAACTGATCACCTCGAACTTGGGTTCTCGCGCGACGGCGTGCGCAACTCGGGTGTGGCATTTTTCTCTACGGTCGACTCGTTTCAAAAACCAGTTACTGAGGGCATGAAGGCTGATGTGGTCGGCCACGTCGAGACCGATTGGAATGGCCGCCCTCGTTTGCGCGTTGTTGATATACTTTAGTTATTCTATGCAAAAAATTATAATAAATACTGACGGTGGGGCGAGGGGTAACCCAGGCCCCTCGGGCATTGGAGTTGTTATCATAAACGAAGCGGGCGAGACACTGAAAGAATTTTCAAAATACCTGGGGAACCAAACCAACAACTTTGCCGAGTATGAGGCGCTCATTCTCGCACTTACTGAAGTCAAAAAGTTATTAGGCGAAAAAATAAAGACAGCTCAAATCGAAGTGCGGATGGACAGCGAGTTGGTGGTGCGGCAGTGTATGGGTATATACAAAGTAAAAGAGCCGACTCTCAAAGAGCAGTTTGCCAAGGTAGCCAAATTGCGCGAAGGATTGAGCATTATGTTTGTACATGTGCGTCGCGAGCAAAACAAACGCGCCGACGAACTCGCCAACGAGGCGATGGACGAGCATTCTTAAACACTATGCTCTACCTCGCTAGCCTGGGGGTTTGCGCGGGTATAGCAGTAGCTCTTTTGTTTCATCCGCCATTATTTTTTGCAGGATTTGTTTTGTTATGTGCTGCAGCGCTGCTTGTGTTTGGAAAAAGAGAAAAAAAGTTTTTACTGTGTGCAGTGGCGCTTGCTGCAGCAGTTCTTGGGTTGGTGCGCACGGCAGTGTTTGAGCATGCCGAGAGTGCGCAGACGCTCACGCAGTATGCAGGCCAGGCGGTTGCTGTTGTGGGGCGTGTAGTCAATGACCCAGAGACGCGCGCCACATCGGTGCACGCACAGATACAAGTGGATTTGGTGGATGGTGAGCCAGCAAGCGGTACGTTGCTTGCTGTGCTCGACCGCACAACAAAAATCTCCTACGGCGACACGGTCGAGGTGAGTGGCACGGTTGCGTTGCCAGAAACATTTATAACCAACACGGGGCACGAATTTGATTATCCAGGCTACCTGCGCGTGCGTGGCGTGTCGGCTATGATTCAGCGTGCAACACTTGAGAGCGATACCCCGGGAGGGTTTTCGTTGGTCGGAGGACTTTTTTCTATCAAGCACGCGTTCGAGCACTCACTTGAGCGCGTGATGCCAGAGCCGCACGTCTCGTTACTTGAAGGTATCTTGCTTGGCGAGCGGCGTAGTGTGCCGAAAGACTTGACCCAGGCATTTGTAAACTCCGGGCTCATACATGTGGTGGTACTCTCGGGCTATAACATCTCAATAGTGTCCGAGGGTGTGTTTCGAGTGTTTGCTTTTTTGCCACGTGCGGCGGGCTTTGGTGCAGGAGGAGTCTCGATAATACTCTTTGCGCTCATGGCAGGTGGCGGCGCTACAACCATCCGCGCGTGTGTCATGGCGCTCATCACCATCATTGCGCGTTACTATAACAGGCCAACAGTGGCGTTGCGTGCACTTGCGCTTGCTGCGGCGCTTATGGCGCTATGGAATCCTCCAACATTGTTGTTCGACCCGTCATTTATCTTGAGCGTCTTGGCTACATTTGGGCTCATCACACTATCACCCTGGGTTGAGAGTTGGCTTGCGCGATATGGAATCTTTCGACACAAGCACCTACTTGGTTTGCGCTCAATCGCAGCATCAACCATTGCGGTACAGATTTTTGTTTTGCCCGCGCTGCTTTATTTTACTGGCGTACTTTCTTTCTTGGCACTGCCCGCAAATATATTGGCGCTCCCGGTGGTGCCGCTCACCATGTTACTCGGTTTTATTTCCGGAGTATTGAGCGCGCTGCACCCAGTCTTGGCGTTTGTCCCTGTGTTTGTAACAGACCTACTACTTTCGTGGATGATATTGGTTGCAAATACCGCCTCAAATTTTTCTTTCTCCACTGCACTAGTAGCCGCCTTTCCTGTGTGGGTAGTAGCGGTGGCGTATGTGCCACTGGCGTGTGTAGCTATGTTGTTATATTCTCGAATCGCTTCTCCACCACACTCCAATTGAGATTTTTGAAAAAAGCTTCTATATATTTCTTCTTTCCTTGTGTGCCATGGTCGAGTAGGTATGCATGCTCCCACACATCGAGTGCCAAAAGCACGGGCAAGGTGGCGAAGTGTCCTTGGTGCTGCTCGCCTGAAAATCCTGTTAAAAACTGCCCGCCCGAATGACCATCCGGTCGGGCGGGCCCGGCTTGTGAGTCCCAATACAGGAGTGCCCAGCCAGGGCCGCGCATCATGCCAATTGCCTCAAACATCGCGATAAAATATTCAATGTTGTGGTACTCACTTTCAAATTGTTTCTCCAAAGCGCCTCCTTGCGTGAGTGAGGTCGAACCACCTTCAAATTGCTCGAAGTACAGCTCGTGCAAACGCATACCGTCAAACTCAAATGAGCGACGGCGGATAATCTCAGCCAATGCGTGTGCATGTTTCTCGCTATCTTTTGCATATTCGGGCAAAAGCGCCGACATCGCGTTAAAGTTTTTGACATACCCAGCATAGAGCCCCAAGTGTGCCTCGAGAGATTCTTTTGAAATGCCATCGAGTTCGGGCAACGTAAACTTTTTTTCTTCGTATTGCATATGTGACTCAGTATACACTAGAGGAAATGAAGATCGCCTGGCGCTCAAAAGAAGCGGTTTCATGGGGGGCGACTCTCGCGCTTGCTGTGTACTGCACTACAGTGTGGCTCTTGGTTGTTGCTGCAACACCAAGCGGCGTGCTCACTGTTGCAGTCTTGGATGTGGGTCAAGGGGATGCGATATATATCGAGTCACCCGCAGGAGGGCAATTACTTATCGACGCTGGGCCTGATGACTCACTGCTTCGCCAATTGCCCAAAGTGATGCCGCTCCTTGATCGCTCGATTGACGCAGTGCTCGAGACGCATCCGCACGCCGACCATGTGGCAGGGTTTGTGTCGTTATTCAAACGCTATCAGGTTGGTGCGTTTATAGAGCCCGGCATGTCATACGACACAAACGTAGTGCGTACTGTCGAACAAGAAGTAACAAACGAAAACATACCTCGCTACATAGCTCGTCGTGGCATGAGTATTGATCTGGGTGGGGGAGCCGTACTCGAAATTTTATATCCCGACGGGGATGTTTCACATGTGCGAGAGGCGAAGGTCCACGACGGGAACGTGGTGGCACGTCTGGCGTATGGCGAAACCTCGGTACTTTTGATGGGCGACGCCACAAAAGAGGTCGAGACACACTTGATGCAACTAGATAGCGTGAGTCTCTCGAGCACGGTGCTTAAGGTGGGTCATCATGGTTCGCGCACATCAACGGGCGAGGCGTTTGCGGCGCTTGTGCGCCCGCAGTTTGCCGCTATTTCAGTTGCTGCGAATAATAAATACCACCTACCAAATCAGGAGCCAATTGATTCTCTTGAAAGTGATGGGGCAGAAGTACTGCGAACAGACGAAGTGGGAACAATCGTCTTTAGGTCAGATGGAGAGCGGTTGTGGTACGTGCACTAAACAGCGAGAACAGTTACGCAGTGATGAGGCCGGCTTTTTTGAGTGTGGCGTACGCGCCGTTTTTGGCAATTGTCTTTATAGCCTGGGTTGAGATAGTGAGAGTGAATGTCTTGTTCAATTCAGGTACAAAAATGCGCTTTTTTTGCAGATTTGGTTGTTTGCGCACCTTGCCTGTGGGGTTAAATTTGGTAGCACGAATACGGTTAGAGTAGCCGCCAGCTACTTTCGAGGTTTTTTGGGTTATGGGACAGATTTTTGCCATATAATGTAAGCCAAGAAAATGTAGCACACGAGGCTGGAAACTACAAGCCAAAAGGGGTAGACTACACGTTGTGGACCTCATATTCTCACTCCTCGTCCTTATACTATCGGTCATTTTGCATGAAGTGGCTCATGTCTACATGGCGAACTGGCTGGGCGCCCCAACGGCCCGTCTCCAAGGCCGCCTGACGCTTAATCCGCTCTCGCACATTGACCCGGTAGGCTCGATACTCCTACCTGCGTTACTAGTTTTTACCAAATCACCTTTTTTGATCGGTTATGCCAAGCCGGTGCCCTACAATCCTCACAATCTCTCGGGTAAATATGATGAAGCGCTTGTGGCAGCGGCTGGTCCGGCAACAAACCTGCTTTTAGCGCTCGTGTTCGCTCTTTTTATACGTTTTGGTGCAGTTGCTATGACAGTATCCGTGCTCGGAGCATTTGGGGTCATAGTATATATCAACCTTATGCTTGCGCTGTTTAATCTTATTCCTATCCCACCCTTGGATGGCTCAAAAGTTCTTTCGGGTATTTTGCCGGGCAGCCTTGGCCGAGCATACGAGCTGTTTCGCCACAATTTTGAGCGTATTGGCTTGTTTTCAAATATCATCATCGTCTACATTCTTTTTATCCTCCTGCAACCATATTTTACGGCAGTCCTTAGCGGCCTCTTTACGCTTTTGACAGGCATATAGATATAAAGTAGAGTAGCAGAGCGCTTGAAGCGCATTTTCTATATATATGGCACGTATATCACAACTCGTCCGCCGCGGACGCACCCAAATCAAATCAAAGTCAAAATCTCCTGCGCTTATGCGCGGCTTTAATGCGCTCAAAAATCGCCCTATTTTCTACCCGTCGCCCTTTAAGCGTGGTGTGTGCACCAAGGTGACGACCATGACCCCTCGTAAGCCAAACTCAGCTATTCGCAAGATCGCTCGTGTGCGCCTCACGAACGGTATGGAGGTAACTGCTTACATACCTGGCGAGGGCCACAACCTCCAGGAGCACTCGGTGGTGGTGTTGCGTGCGGGCCGTGTGAAAGACATCAACGTTCGTTACACCATCGTTCGTGGTCGCCTCGATGCTGGGGCAGTCGACAAGCGCAATGTGTCGCGCTCACGCTATGGAGTAAAACGCCCAACTAAGAAATAATTTTTATGCGACGACCAATCAAAAATCCTCACGTTGTTTCTGCCGACCTCAAGTACAACTCTGTGCGCGTGGAGAAATTTATCAACTCAGTGATGTGGGACGGCAAAAAGTCGACTGCGCGCAAGGTTGTCTACGACGCGTTTGACTACATGAAAGAAAAAACAAAGGCCGAGAATCCTGTCGAGCTTTTTGAAACTGCGCTTCGCAACGTGGGGCCTGCGATGGAAATACGCTCTCGCCGTGTGGGTGGTGCCAACTACCAAGTGCCTCGTGAGGTCAACCCAAACCGCAAACAAGCACTCGCATTTCGCTGGATACTCGCGGCAGCTCGCGCTCGCAAGGGGATGCCCATGCACCGCCGCCTTGGGGAGGAGTTGATTGCAGCCTCAAACGGCGAAGGACCAGCAGTCAAAAAGCGTGAAGGCACACACCGCATGGCAGACTCCAACAAAGCCTTCGCCCACTTCGCGTGGTAATCTCCCGCAACTAACTATCTGCAAACAAAAACGGCCCCACGGGGTCGTTTTGTGACTTCGGGCTGTTTGTGGTAGTTTCCTTAATTAGATTCCCTAAAGAGAGGCTTACATGAGCGAGAGTGCGACAAACAGGGTTGCGTACCCCGAGCCCCCCTATATCTTCAATAGTCCTCAGCGGAAGGGCGAGCCTCACTATAGCGATGACAAGAAGTTCATGAGGTGGGTCAATAGTCTGACAATCGAGCAGAAGATCGCTGCGTTTAAGGGTGGCGTGTTCCCTTGGTCGTTATTGCCGGAGAGCCATAAACATCTCGAGTGAGATTCCTGAGGCCGCCCACTCCGATGGGTAGGCCTTTTCTGTTTGCCAAAAATTGTGTATTCTGCAGGCACTGTTATTAGGGTTTGCCTGCCGGTAGGCAGGATTTATTTAATTTAAAGATCTATGCCAACTCGCGATTACCCACTGGAGAAAGTTCGAAACTTCGGCATCATCGCCCACATTGATGCCGGCAAGACGACCACGTCTGAGCGTGTGCTCTACTACACAGGTAGCCAGCATAAAATCGGCGAGGTGCACGAGGGCCAGACAACCACTGACTGGATGGAGCAAGAGCGCGAGCGCGGCATCACCATCACTGCAGCTGCTATTACCTGTTTTTGGACACGTAGTGATGTTCCAGACAAAAAAGACAAAGCAAACAAGTATCGTTTTAATATTATCGACACCCCAGGCCACATCGACTTTACGGTGGAAGTAAAGCGCTCGATGCGTGTACTCGATGGCGCAATCGTCGTGTTCGACGGAGTAGCCGGCGTGGAGCCCCAAAGTGAGACCAACTGGCGTTATGCTGACGAGGCCAATGTGCCGCGCGTGTGCTTCATCAACAAGCTCGACCGCATGGGCGCGTCGTTTGAAAAGTCATACCAATCAATCCTTGATCGTCTGACCAAAAACGCGGTGCGTATGCAACTACCTATGGGTGCCGAAGAGGGTTTTGAGGGTGTTATCGACCTAATGAAGATGAAGGCGTACACCTTTTCGGGCGAGATGGGTAGCCAGGTAAACGAGATGGATATTCCCGACAATCACAAAAGCGACGCCAACATGTACCGCGCGCAGTTGATTGAAAAGATCGTCGAAAATGATGACGAACTCATGACCGCATATCTTGACGGCAAAGAGCCTTCTATGGAGGAGCTCAAGGCAACGCTCCGTAAGGCGGTTATCGCTAATAAAATATTCCCTGTATACGCCGGAAGTGCGCTCAAAAACAAAGGTGTTCAGTTGGTGTTGGATGCCGTCGTTGACTACTTGCCATCACCACTTGATATGCCTGCGATACACGGCACCGACCCTCGCACAGGCGAGGATGTGGTACGTCATGCAAACGATGCAGAGCCATTCTGTGCTCTCGCTTTTAAACTCCAGGCAGATCCTTTTGTGGGACAACTGACATTCTTCCGTGTGTACTCGGGCTCAGTTGAGGCTGGCTCATATATCTATAACGCAACTACTGGCACCAAAGAGCGTATTGGCCGCATCGTGCGCTTGCAGGCAAATGACCGCGAGGAAGTAAAGAAAGTATACGCTGGAGAAATTGCGGCAGCTGTGGGTCTCAAAGATACTCGCACTTCTCACACACTCTGCGATGAGGTAAATCCTATACAGCTCGAGCAAATCAAATTCCCTGAGCCTGTTATCCAGCTACGCATTGAGCCAAAGACCAAGGCTGACCAAGAGAAAATGGGTATGGCAATGAAGAAGCTTGCCGACGAAGACCCAACGTTCCGCGTCTCAACGGATAACGAGACAATGGAAACGCTTATCTCGGGCATGGGCGAGTTGCACCTCGAGATTTTGGTTGACCGCATGAAGCGCGAGTTTAATGTGGAGGCAAATGTTGGCAAGCCACAGGTGGCATATCGAGAGACAATTCTGCGAGAAGCCGAGGCAGAAGGAAAGTATATCAAGCAAACAGGAGGTAAGGGTCAATATGGTCATGTACGCTTGCGCATCAAACCACTTGAGCCACTCGCCGACGGTAAGAAAATCTCTAAAAACGTAACACGTGAAGAGCATTTCGAGTTTATCAACAGCATCAAGGGAGGTGTGGTCCCGCAGGAGTTTATTGCTCCAGTTGAGAAAGGAGTCCGCGAGGCGATGGAGCGCGGTGTGGTGGCAGGATTTAAAATGGTTGATATCTCGGTTGAGCTTTACGATGGCTCATATCACGACGTCGACTCGTCTGAAATCGCCTTCAAAATCGCGGCGTCTATGGGCTTCCAAGATGCAGCCAAGGCGGCGGGCGCGGTGTTGCTTGAGCCTATTATGCGCGTCGAGGTGGTGGTGCCCGAGAAGTTCATGGGCGATATCACAGGCTCTCTTTCAGGAAAACGTGGCGCCATCGAAGGCATGGAGGAGCGCGGTATGGCACGAGCCATCAAAGCAAAAGTGCCGTTGAGTGAGATGTTTGGTTATACCACAGCCCTCCGCAGTATGACCGAAGGTCGCGCATCATTTACCATGGAGTTTGACCACTACGAAGTGGTGCCAGGCAATGTTGCACAAGACATCATCGCGTCGCGCAAATAAATTCTAATATAGTAGGAGTACTATGCCGCACACAGTGCGGCATGTGCTTTTCCAAATAATCGTAATCCTCCTCTGTACTTATGTAGAGTGGTTTGGGGTATTCGTTTAAAAAGTTGATGCGACTTTGTGTGGATGTCGCACTCCAAAATGCTTCCCATTCGGGGAAATTGTGTATATCGCGCAGCATGCCTGGTGCTGCCACGTGTGCGTGTGTCCAACCCTCAAACCAAGGTGCCTCGCTGGTGCTCGTGAGTATTGTTGCCTCGGGCGAGATGTCTGCCCCAAACGCCTCAATAGGTGCCAATGTCTCGTCTTTGGTGTGTGGTTGGAGTTGTGTGGTTTGGTTCCATAAACCGCCCAACGACGAGCCCAGAGCAACACATAACACTCCTGCATAGAGAGCTTTTTTTATAATACGTGTCTGTTGTTGTAACAAAGTTGCAAGTATGTGTGTTGTGGCATAGGCGGCCAGGGCACATAGGACGACGTCTGTAAACACAAAGACTCTTTGATAAAAAGGGAGGCGTAGGAGGGGAAAAGCAAAAGCAACTACACTAAACACTAATAAGTGTGTGGGGATTTTTGCATGTCGAAAAGTAGGTAATACAGACAATACGAGCAACAAAAGTGGAAACGAAAGTCGAAGATACTCTGGCCACTCCAAAAACACTGCCACAGGTGCGTCCTTGGTAGCTGTGTGCAGCGCGGGGAAGGCGACGAGCGTAAGAGCCAGCGCTGTGATGCCTGCGTGCATCAAAAAAATAAGACGCTTTGAGGAGGATAGGGCCAACAACCCAAGAGAGGTGCCGTATAAAAGCGCGGTTGTTTTATGGCTCCAGGCAATGAGTATATCGAGCGCGGCCACGCCCCAGAGGGACTTTTTTTCAATACATATCCAGGCAAGAAAGAGTAGGTTTATGGCTAAGGCATTTTTCCAAAGCATATACCAATAGGTGTTGTATTGTATGGGGGATATAAGGAGAAGTAATGCGCCGATGTATGCGCCGCGCGCGCCCAGCCATGGCCGTAGTACAAAAAAGAATAGAATAGGCATCAGGCAAAACAGCGCTATGAGGCTGCCATAGAGCGCCATGTTGGGTGAGAGATGGGCAAGGCGAAGTAGGTCGAGCACTGTGCGTGGCACAAGCGCGTCGTTGCCGAGCCCCGGCACACCTTGGTTGGGGAACGAGAGAAAGGGTTGCAGTAGGTATCGGCGATAAAAGCCCGTGTCATAGCCAAGAGGGTTGTGGTGCTTTAAAAAGGGAAGAGTGTGGAGCAATAAAGAGAAAAAACCGAGTGAGAGTACTGCCGACAATGTCCTTAGGTTATACACAGATATAGAAAGGAGTGAATATATTGATGCTACCATAGAGACGTCGTCTTACTATTCGTCTATTAACATATAAAAATGGATTCTCTTTCACACAAACTTGGTCGCATCAGTTTATTTGTGCTCGGCGGGTTCTTGTTACTCGGCGGGTCTTTTTTTATGGCCTCTGGCGAATTTGCGTTTGGGGCAGAGTCGCTTTTGGGCACCGTACTTGAGGCATTTTCGACGGGCCCCAGCGTGAGCATTGTGCGCAATACCAATAGCCCAAGCAACACCATTGTCCCTGGCCGCTCGCAAGTGTTGGCCGTGTTTGATGTAAAACAAAAAAATACTAAAGGGTTTTCGGTATTGTCCAACATCCCCGTGCAAGTACTCCTCTCAGACAATGCTAAAGCGCTTGTGATCAAGGATTTCGTACTTAACTACCAATACTGTCTGCCAAAAGGGAATATCTATGCTTATGGCTATAAATATGGCTACGCTGGAACCTATTGCAAAACACTCACAGTTGCGCCAACCTCGGTTAATCGTATCGATAATTCATACACAGTGAAGTTTGCGCAAGAATTGCCCGTGTATGGCGACCAAACCTCGGCCGTGCTCACTGTAACCGGAAGCTCGTACTACATGGCCCCACCCAAGACCTTTAAATATCCTGCTCGGGTGCAGGCAAAAATAGTTGATGGAGCGACGTTTAAAACCAACAAGTGCCGCACTGTATACTATGGTTACCAAAACAAATACAGCTATAACCTCTGCACACCAGCGTATCCAAGACCAAATATCTCTCTTGCACGCGGCAACATACTCCCCGTAAGCCGCCAATATGGGTATGGGTATGCGACTCCCACTACTCCACTAATACTCCCCCCAGTACGCGTAACTGCAACCACTACCACGACAACAGTCGATGACTCTCGCCTTGCAACACCTGCGAGCACGACACCAAGCGGTATCATCACAGCTACAGGATGCACCTTGCCAAGTGTTGGAAGTGCGTGCGCTCTTGCGGCGAGTTGGAGCACTACGGGCGTTGCGTCAGTTGATGTACAAATCATAGTGCCAGTTACGGGAGAGATTCCTTGGCTCACTGCAGTTGCCGCCACAGAGAACGACCATCCTGTGGGCGCCACAGCGCCAGGGCAGTACACCTTTAAGCTATTCGACCACGCCTCAGGCAAACTCCTAGGTTCTGCCACAGCCACACTTAATCCGGCCCCTACAAGCAGCGGCAGTGCCAATATCTGGAACGCATTAAAGAGTATCTTTAGCCGCTAGTTGGTTTGACTCTTTTTGAGTATTTGGTACTATAGGAGGCAACGCAGGAGTGCGTGCTTTCTTGTTCTCAAAAGGCAAATTAACAGTGTTTTGAGTATTATTTAGTAAAGATTATTTCTATGGCAACATTTGATCGACAAAAGCCACACGTAAACGTCGGCACCATTGGTCACGTCGACCACGGCAAGACAACCCTTACAGCATCTATTCTCCACACGCTCGACATGGCTCGCGACCAGGGCTTCGGCGCACGCGTTGAGGGAGTTGATGGTATTGACAACGCACCTGAGGAAAAAGCACGCGGTATTACAATCGCGCTCCACCACTCGGAGTACGAGTCTCCTAATCGCCACTATGCGCACATCG
>CAZDPP010000006.1:8502-18421 GCA_964507495.1 uncultured Candidatus Saccharibacteria bacterium | reverse complement strand
GTCTAATGGTAGGACAGAGGCCTTTGAAGCCTTTAATCGGGGTTCGAATCCCTGTATCCCAGCTAGAACAAATTTTGATATACACCTGTATCAAAATTTGGTCTTGGATCGGGATTCGAAAGCCGGGTTTAAATTACCGCACTTTATAATTATGAACACCAAACTCACACATGCTCGAGCACACTTGTATAAGGTGACTCAACACGAATTTTTCAAAGATATTGCTATTATCGTACTCAGTATTTTTGTGTCCATTTTGTTAGTGTACACGGGGGTGCTTTCTCGTATTATCGAGGCGACAAGCAACTATCAGATTTTTAGCGTCCTTGTCGCTGGGTTCTTTTTTACATCGATTTTTACCACAGCTCCTGCAATCGCCGCCCTGGGCGAGATCGCGCAAGGCCACTCCCTGGTACTTGTGGCGCTCTTTGGCGCCTTAGGCGCCATGCTCGGCGACTACATCATATTTCGTTTTATGCGAGACACATTTGCTGTCCACATTGCTCAGGTGGTGCAATTGCAAGGCGCACGCAACCGCCTCAAGTCGCTCCTTAAGTTGCGGTCGTTTCGGTGGCTTACTTTTTTGGTGGGTGGCGTCATCATCGCTTCGCCCTTGCCGGATGAGTTGGGGTTGAGTTTGCTTGGATTTTCAAAAGTGCAAACATCGCTCTTCTTGCCCCTCTCGTTTGTGTTTAACTTTTTCGGTATCTTCTTGATCGGCCTTGCGGCGCAAGCTTTGGCGTAAGAATAGTGCCGCCATGGTACAGTAAGGTCGATGCCGAAACGATTTAAAAAAATATACAAAAAGAGTTTCCCTCTACTTGTCGGTGTTGGTGTTTGTGTAGCGCTCTTTATATGCGCATATGCGATAAGTAGTGCGCCGTTTTTCAGACTTGAGTATCGCGCTGACGCACAAAGTGCAAGCACCTCGACGTCTTCTCTAGCACCTAAACCCATACCTGTGCTCGATAAGTTGGCCTATGATGCCAAACTCAACCAAAACGCGCACGTTGTTCTTGCTACGACGACTGCTAGCACCACGGCAACATCAACTGTGCCCGCTCGTGCGCCCTTGTGGCCGGTCAAAACTGTCTACCCAAACGCAGGAGCTCTATTACCGTTTAATCGTATTATTGCCTATTATGGCAATTTTTACTCCAAAGGCATGGGCGTGTTGGGTGAATATCCGGCCGATATAATGAAACAAAAGCTGGCTGCCGAGGTCGCTAAATGGAATGCTGCCGACCCAACTACTCCTGTCATACCTGCAATTGACTATATTGCAGTGACTGCACAAGCAAGTGCGGGTAAAGATGGTAAATATCGCTTGCGCATGCCGGACAGTCAGATCGATTATGCACTCGAGTTGGCTAAACAAGTAAACGGGATTGTTATCTTGGACGTACAAGTAGGGCTTAGTACGCTATCCGAAGAATTACCGCAGCTGCAAAAATATCTTGCTATGCCGCAAGTCCACTTGGCCATCGACCCGGAGTTTGCGATGCACGGAGGTGTGCGGCCGGGGAGAGTCATAGGTTCGTTTGATGCTGCGGATATCAATTATGCGGCAAACTTTTTAGCCACGTTAGTGCAAGACAACAATTTGCCGCCCAAAATACTCGTTGTACATCGCTTTACACAAGATATGGTGACGCATTATAAACAAATAACGCCCTTGCCTGAGGTACAGATCGTGATGGATATGGATGGGTGGGGATCACCCGCTAAAAAAATAGGCACCTACACGCACGTTATAGCATCCGAACCAGTGCAATTTACGGGTTTTAAACTGTTTTATAAAAACGATCTCTTTGCGCCAAGTACGCGCATCATGTCGCCCGAGGAATTGTTGGAGCTGACCCCGCAACCGCTCTTTATCCAATTCCAATAATTCAAAAGACATACATGCGCAGGCTGACTATCGGACAAACCAACACAGGTAAGGGCATCTTCGCGCAAGAGTCCATACGAAAAGGCTCGGTCATCAAGGAGATGACGGGGGAGCGTATGGTATGGGCTACCGTAAAAAAACATATCAACGCAGGTACGATGCGAGTAGACGACCCACTTGAGATAGAGGAAGATGTGTTTTTGAAACTTGACCCTTCATCATATTTTTTCAATCACTCATGTGAGCCTAATGCAGGTATCCGAAAGCAAACCGAGCTGTTTGCACTGCGTGCTATTAAAAGAGGCGAGGAAATTACATTTGATTATTCAACCGTTGTCTGCACGCACAGCAGCTGGACCATGCGCTGCAAGTGCGGCTCACCATCATGTCGCAAGATAATTGGCAACGTCCTGACTATCCCCGAGGAGCAATTAACATACTATATAGCGCGCGGGGCATTCCCTGATTTTGTGGCACAAGAGTTGGATGTATAGACCTTGCTAACTTGATAAAAATGAGTTTAAGTTAGAGTAGACGTTCCCGGTCTTCGGGCGTTGAAAAAGGAGGATTGAATGCGCACATTTCTTTTGATGGCACTCATGTGCCTGGGGCTTGTGAGGGCTGCTTCGGCGGCCGACATCACCCCCACCTTCGCCGGTGCCCCGGCGGGGTGGACGACCGATCGCTACCAGCCCGACAGCTTCGGCGACGTGGGCAACTTCCAGGGCGCCAACAACGTCCTGGGGATTGGCATCGGCACCAACGGCAGCTTCCCCAACCGTACGCCGGCGTTCCAATCGACGTTCTACAACACGCAGGGCATGAGCACGCCGACGAGCGGCGGGCCCGGCTCGACGCTATCGGCATTCCTGTACGTGCCGGCGTCGTGGGCGGATGGCTCGCAAGGGTTCGTCCGCACCGACATGTGGGGTGTGCTGGTTGACGCTGGTAACGCCGTCGTGGGCTATCCCATCGTCGGCTTCACCAACTACGGTGGGCCGGCGCGCTTTCGTGCCTGGGATGACCAAGGCGGCGCATGGGTCGACGCTCTCAGCACCGTGGTCTACGATGCCTGGAACAAGCTCGCGTTGACGTGGGACGGCGACAGCTATCACTACGACATCAACGGCATCGAGGTCGCAGACCTGGCGAGTGATCCGACCGCGGTCGGATTTTCTTCGACGATCATGCAGGCCTACAATCCCGGCGGCGACCCGAGTATCGTGGGCGCCACTTTCGTTCCCTATACCGCACATTGGGCAAACGATGCCCCCATCCCCGAACCGGCATCGTCGGCGCTCTTCGGTCTCGGCCTCGTCGGCCTCACGGCACTGTGGCGCCGTAAGGCAACCTGAACACAACCGGCTCCGGCCGATCTACACTCCTTCGTCGCTTGTGCGGCGGGGGAGATTTTTTTATTTCACACTTTCTATTTTTGTATACATGCGCTAAGGTGAATGGATGCCTAAGGGTGAGTCTATAGTCCGGTTTGAGAAAGTATCTTTCGACTTTGGGGTTAAGAAACCTATCTTGCGCGAGGTCGATTTTGTGTTGCGCCGCGGCAGCAAGGTCACGCTCATGGGCCAAAACGGTGCAGGCAAGAGTACTCTCTTTAAACTTCTTACAAACACACTCACTCCTGAGTCGGGCACCGTTACGATTGCCCCACGTCTCAGTATTGCAACCGCCAAGCAGGTGATTGCTCGAGAGGATATGGACCTGACGGTGCGCGAATTTTTCCAAAAAGTGTTTCCGCAAAAAGTTTACGCTATCGACCCTAAAATCGACGCGGTTCTCAAGGTAGTGCATCTTACGGCACCCTACGAAAAACAAATCAAGACATTCTCCGGAGGCCAACAGGCGCGGCTACTATTGGCCTCAGCTCTCATACAAGATCCCGATTTGTTGCTGCTCGATGAACCTACCAACAATCTTGATAAGGAAGGTATCGAGCATCTCACCAAGTTTTTGATAGAGTACAAAAAAACATGCATTGTCATCTCCCACGATGCCGATTTTCTTAATGCGTTTACCCACGGCGTGCTGTACTTGGATGTGCATACGCACAAGATCGAGCAATACGTAGGAAACTATTTTGATGTGGTGCAAGAGATTGCTGCACGTATCGAAAAAGAAAATAGAAAGAACGCATTGTTGGCAAAAGAAATACAAGAGAATAAAGACAAGGCAAACTTTTTTGCAAACAAAGGAGGTCAGATGCGTATGGTCGCCAAGCGTATGCGCGAAAAAGCCGAAGAATTGGAAGAAGAGAAAGTGGATGTCCGCAAAGAAGATCGCACCATCCGCCCGTTTGTCATCCCTTCGCAACCTGAGCTTATAGGCGAGATTGTGGGTATCAAGTCGTTTACAACGATAAAAAATCACAAGCCTTCAGTGCGCAAGACTGATATCTCGTTGCGTAAAAATCAACACCTACAATTGCAGGGCCCAAACGGTATTGGCAAAACGACGTTACTTGAGTCTCTTGCAAACGCGACCGCCAAGGGTGCCACTATTGCTCCCGGCGTGCGGGTGGGCTATTATCGCCAAGATTTCTCTAACCTCGATTTTGATAAAACTGTATACGAGGAGTTGGCGAGTGTGATGGAAAAACATATAGAGGAGACGCTCCGCAGCACGGCGGCCGGATTTCTTTTGACGGGTGAGTTGGTGCATACGAAGATCGGCAATCTCTCTGAGGGCCAGAAGGGGTTGGTGGCGTTTGCTCGTTTGTTGTTGTTGCGCCCAGGGTTGCTCATACTCGATGAGCCAACCAACCATATAAACTTTCGTCACCTGCCGATTATTGCAGAAGCTCTTAATAAATATGAGGGTGCAATGATCTTGGTCAGCCACGTGCCAGAGTTTGTTGCAAAAATTCGCATCGACGAAGTACTTGATTTACAGAAATAAAAAATAAAAGTATGCATTTACAGATTCCACATAAGTTTTCACAAGCGCAAGCGATTGAGCGCGTTAAAAGGGGGTTGATTGAAGCTCGGCCGCATATGAAAGATCAGGTGGTGATAGAAAAAGAGGATTGGCAAGATAACATTTTGACGTTCGCGTTTGTCGCGCAAAAACAGCGTATTACCGGCATTCTCGTGGTGGGCGACAAAGATTTTATGGTGGATGCAAAACTACCGCTTGTATGGCGACTCTTTGAGGGTAAGATTGAGAAAATGATTCAAGAGCAAGTAGGGGGAATGCTCGGAGGGAAATAGAGTTTTATTAGTCCACCTAATCTGATATGGTGTAGGGGAACTAAGGGAGGCGAGCATGCTTCTGAATATTCTGTTCTTTTTCGCGCTGGGATACACCTCACAATATGTCTTCAAGAGGGTTTCTTTCGGAGATCGACTACTCTTCGTTGTTTCGGTGGCAGTGGGAGAGTTGTATCTGGATAGGCACCTTCATGTGTTCGATGTAGGTGCCTTAATTGACAATATAGACTCACATATTACCACCTACTTTGTAGGGACTTTTTTATCTCACCTTATCCACGATGACGATGACGATGACGAGGACGATGATGATGATGGAGATTTTTTACGGAGGGTTCGAGTACCTGTGGCATCCACCTGAACAAAGTTAAGGCGAGAGTTCTCGCCTTTTTTATTGCACGCGTAAGAATATGTCCCAAGTTGTAAACATTGACCAAAGAGTATTTTTTGTGTATTCTATCAACAAACGCGGGAGGGCCCGCTTTTTATATTCATGGAGATACGAAACATAGCCATCATAGCTCACGTGGACCACGGCAAGACAACCTTGACCGATGCTTTGCTTAAGCAAACAGGTGTGGGTGAGGAGGGGGTGTCGATGGACTCCAACGACCTGGAGCGCGAGCGTGGTATCACTATTTACTCCAAACCTGCTGCTATTTTTTATAAAGGCGTCAAGATCAACATCGTCGATACTCCAGGCCACGCAGACTTTGGTTCTGAGGTTGAGCGTGTATTGCGCTCCATAGACTCGGTATTATTGGTGGTCGACGCGCAAGAGGGTCCGATGCCGCAGACTCGTTTTGTGCTTAAGAAGTCTCTTGAGTTGGGGCTCAAACCCATTGTGGTCATTAACAAAATCGACAAACCAGCAGCTGATCCTGCACGTTGCGAGGAGCAAGTGCTTGAGCTTTTTTTGGAGTTGGGAGCAAACGACGACCAAGCAAACTTTCCGGTTATGTACGCTATTGGTCGCCAAGGAATTGCCAAGAAAAATTTGACCGACGAGTCAAATGATTTGACCCCACTACTTGATATGATCCTCGAGAGCGTACCTGAGGCGGGTAAGGGGATGGAAGCATTGCCGCTGCGTTTGCAGCCTTTTAACCTCGGCTACGATAACTTTCTGGGTCGTTTGGCGGTAGCTCGTGTGTATGAGGGTACGATTAAGACCGGTCAAAATGTTTTCATAAAAAAACCAACGGGCGAGACGCGCCAAGGCAAGGTAATCAAAATGTTTACTTTCAAGGGTTTGCAAAAAGTCGAGACAACTGAGGTTGTCGCGGGTGATATCGCTCTTATTGCGGGGCTCTCAGACATTTTTATCGGTGAGACTGTATGCGACTCGGTCGAGGCGACTCCGCTTCCTGCTATTGCTATTGATGAGCCAACAATTACGCTCAACTTTTTGGTCAACAACTCACCGTTTGCAGGGCGTGAAGGAAAATTTGTAACAACCCGCCAAATCCGCGAGCGCTTAGTGCGCGAACTTGAGATAAACGTTGGGTTGCGAGTCGACTTTGGTACAGAGTCTGGTGGTGGCGGCGACGTGTTTAAGGTTTCTGGCCGCGGCGAGTTGCACATCGCCATACTTTTGGAGAATATGCGCCGCGAGGGCTACGAGCTGCAAGTATCACAGCCGCAAGTAATTTTCCATGAAGTGGATAATCAAAAACTTGAACCGTTTGAAGAGGTGATAGTCGATACTCCACCCGAGTTCCAGGGTGCCGTCATCGAGCGCCTCGGTACTCGAAAATTTGTGATGAAGGATATGCGTATGGGAGAGACTATTCGCATCTCGTTTGAAGGACCGACACGAGGGCTTTTGGGCTACCGCAACCAGTTTGTGCTCGACACTAAGGGTGAAGGGATTCTCTCATCGCGTTTTCTTGAGTTCCGTCCCTATGCAGGCGAGATAGTAAAACGCGCAGTGGGTTCAATGATCTCGATGGCCTCTGGCAAAGCTCTTGGCTTCTCGCTCTATAACCTGCAAGATCGCGGCGTGTTGTATATTCTCCCTGCAACTGAGGTGTATGAAGGTATGGTTATCGGCAACACCAGCAAGGGCGAGGAGATGGTGGTCAATCCGACCAAAGGCAAACAGCTCACCAACATGCGTGCGTCGGGCTCAGATGAGGCTATTACCTTGGTACCGCCGTATGACATCACTATCGAGCGAGGGCTCGAGGTCATGAGCGAAGATGAATATCTTGAAATCACGCCGCTTAGTGTGCGTCTACGCAAACAAGGTCTCACTGAAGCTGCTCGCGTAAAAGCAAAACGCTAGTGGGGATAACCAATAAGTATCCAAGGCTGTTAGCGCTATAATAAGGATATTATTTAATAGTATATTTGTAATGCCTCATAATCTCGTCTCGTTTTTGTCACCCCTATCTCCAATGCCTGCTGCAATAGATGCCATTGAAATAACTGACCAATTTACTAAAAGCGAGTTAATGGCAGCTCTTGCTATACTCGGCGTCGTTTTGTTTGTTGTTGTGTGTTTGGTTGTGCTCACCATCTCCGCACGATGGAAGATGTTCAAAAAAGCGGGCCAACCTGGCTGGGCCTCTGTCATCCCATTTTACAGCGCAGTCAAAACACTCGAGCTCACTAACTACCCACTGTGGTGGTCGCTGCTTATGGTGGTGCCAATCGTCAATATATTCCTGATGGTTGTCGTGTTGCGCCGTCTTGCAACCGCCTTTGGAAAAGGCGCGTGGTTTACTATCGGCCTCATATTCTTGCCATTTATCTTCTACCCCATATTAGCGTGGGGCAAGGCGGAATATTCTAATTCGTTCCCACCAGCCAAACCCATGAGCGAGGCGGTTAAATATGCGCTCCTTTCTGGTTTTGCGTTTGTGCTTGTGATGGGATGTATGAACAACAGTAGCTCGCCGCGCAGTGAGCGGTTCGATCATTACTACAGTGATATTGGTCAGCAAGAGTTTACCAACATGATGAGTGAACTGCAATACGCACCGGAATCAACAACTACCGAAGAAGTGCCGCAGTGGTAAGTGTTTTCTTTATAGACGGTTTGGTATACTAGAGACATGAAGCGATTCATGTCTCTGTGTATAGTGGCGTTGTTCTTTGTGCTTGTTATCCCTGGGTACACATATGCAGCAGCGCGCACACTGGTTGTGGGAATGTCGGGTACTGACGTGCGCGCAGTACAGAGCGCTCTTATCCAAAAAGGATATCTTTCGGCCGCGAGTGTGACTGGATATTTTGGTCCTGTCACGCTTGCCGCTATCAAGAAATTTCAATGCGACAAAAGGGTTGTATGTTCAGGTTCCAGTCTGGGAGTAGTTGGACCTTTGACCCAAGCAGCACTTGCGGGCACGAACTCGAACTCTCCTTCGGTGGGTAGTGTGGGGCTTGAGATCGGTGGTTGGATCCCATACTGGCGTTCAGCGACCGGTACTCTCGATGTGTTGCCTCATCTTTCAAAATTGACAGAAGTGAGCCCGTTTGTGTATACGCTTAAATCAGACGGCACTATAAACGATGCAGGGAAGATGAATCAAGAACCTTGGGTGTCGTTTGTGGCCGCCGCTAAAGCGCAAAAAGTGCGCGTCATCCCGACACTGATGTCGGGTAATGGTGATCTGCTCCATACTATTTTGAGTAATGCGGAGGCTCGCGTGGCTCTTGAGGACGCTGTTGCAAAGCTAGTGATGGATAATAATTTTGACGGCATCGATATCGACTTTGAGGCAAAAAAAGCCGAGACCAAAGACTATTTTTCGACATTCCTCAAAGGTCTCTATCAGCGCATGGGCTCGAAGTGGGTTTATTGTTCAATTGAGGCGCGGATGCCACTTGTCGACCGCTATGGTATAGGTATAACGCCACCACCTGATGCCACCACATATGCCAACGACTATGTGGCGCTCAACAAATATTGTGATCGAGTCGAGATTATGGCCTACGACCAGGGGTATATTAGCGCCCTACTCAATGCGTCACGTCCGGCCCCTTATGTACCCATAGCTGATCCTGCATGGGTCGAGAACATCATCAATTTGGCGTCGGAGACTATAGCTAAGAATAAGATACTTATTGGCGTGCCAACCTACGGCTACGAATACTCGGTAACACCATCTGGAAGTGGCTACCAATATAAACGGTTATGGGCATTCAATCCGGGCTATGGCATACAACTGGCAACGCAGTTGGGTATACAACCTACGCGCAATAGCGCGGGCGAGCTGAGTTTTATGTACAAACCGACACCTGACACTGATGCTGCTGTTGCTCGTGCCACAACACCAGGAAGTGTTGCGCCTGATCCCACCATAAACACCACTTCGCCACCCTCGAGCGTATACTCGCAGACGGCCATTGCGAGCCAGCTGCAGCCGCCATTTAATATTGTGTGGTGGAGTGACGCACAAGCTATTAACGACAAGATAGTGTTGGCTAAGAAGCTTGGCGTGCGTGGTATTGCAGTGTTTAAGTTTGATGGAGGAGAAGATCAGAATATTTGGAAATTATTTTAAACATACATGATCAAGGTCCCACTCAAAAAGACGCAACTCAAGGTATTGATGTATTGGGCGTGTGTTGTGGCAGCACTTTCTTGTGTGTGCGGGCTCCTATATATGAGCGGCCGATACATACTGCGCCAAGGGGCGGATGACCCACAAATACAAATGGCTGAAGATGCTGCAGTACTTTTGGCGACGGGTCGGGCGGTAGAGAACGTCGTCGTGGGTCCTAAAATAGACATCGCAACTAGCCTGAGTCCTTATGTGGTTGTTTACAATGGTGTGGGAGTGCCGACGTTTTCATC
>CAZDPP010000006.1:3199-8492 GCA_964507495.1 uncultured Candidatus Saccharibacteria bacterium | reverse complement strand
CGGTGCTATGCCCACCTTACCCAAGGGGGTATTTGCAATAGCTGAGAATAATAAAAAAATAAAAATACCCGCAGGGTTGGAGAGCCGCTTTACCTGGCAGCCAACACAAGGCGCAAGACAAGCTTTGGTGTTGGTGCAAACAAACACGCCAAGTGGTGTGCGCTATGTTGCTGTTGGGCGTTCACTGCGTGAAATAGAGAGACGAGAAGGTGCGCTCCTGTGGCTCGTATTATATGGATGGGCATCTACGCTCCTCATACTTTTGAGTGTGCATGTGTTGGTGCGAAAATTTGTAGCATAAAAACTTTTGTATAAGGTGCGTGCTATACTTTTTGGTATATGGCACTTGCAGATGATCTCAAAAAGGTAGTCCGCGGCGAAGTCGAGACCGCTCCTGCGGTCCTGGATACATTTTCGCGCGATGCGAGCTTGTTTGTTGTTGTGCCAGAGGTGGTGGTGCGCCCTAAAGACGTGGCAGATGTCGCCGCGGTGGTGCAGTGTGTGCACTTGGCGAAAGAGCACGCTCCTCATAAACACATTTCAATCACACCGCGCTCTGCGGGAACAGATATGTCGGGCGGACCACTCAACGACTCTATTATTCTTGATATGACCGCGCACATTAATCGCATACTGGAATTGGGGGAGGAGGGTGTTGTTGTTGAGCCGGGGATGTACTTTCGAGATTTTGATATACACACAAAAGAGAAAAACCTCGAACTTCCAAGTTATACCGCCTCGCGTGAGATAAATACGGTAGGCGGTATGGTGGGCAATAATTCGGGTGGCGAGAAAAATTTACGCTATGGTAAAACCGCTCACTACGTACAAGAACTTGAGGTGGTGTGTGCCGACGGCAAACCCTATACTCTTAAAAAAGTAGAGGGGGAAGAATTGCGGACAAAAAAAGCACAGCAAGATTTTGAGGGTGATTTATATCGCCGTGTCAGCGCTCTTGTTGCAGATAATAAAAAGACGATTATAAAAAATAAACCACAGGTAGAAAAAAATTCTTCAGGGTATGCGCTGTGGGACATAGGAGATGGGGTCGAATCTCTCGATCTGGCACGGCTGATGGTGGGGGCACAAGGTACGCTCGGTATTATTACCAAGATAAAATTTGGTTTGGTGCACCCACAACCGTTCTCCGCCATGACGATTATCTTTCTCGATTCGCTCGCTGAACTTGGGACCATTGTACCGCAAGTGCTCAAACATAAGCCCGATAGCTTTGAGTCATATGACGACCATACTTTTACGTTGGCGGTGAAATATTTTCCTGAGTTTGCCAAGCAAATGAAAACAGGGATCATCTCGCTCGGCATCGCTTTTTTGCCCGAGGTATGGATGCTGCTCACGGGTGGTATCCCTAAATTGGTGTTGATGGTGGAGTTCCGAGCCGACACACAAGAAGAAGCGCTCATAAAAGCTGAACAATTATTTGAAGAAATAAAAGAAACACAACCAAACGTGGGTGTACGTGTTGCAAAAAATGAACGCGCGGCTAGAAAATATTGGACTATCCGCCGAGAAAGTTTTAATTTGCTCCGCAAAAAGATACGTAACAAACGCACCGCGCCCTTCATAGACGACTTTGTGGTGCCTCCTAAAACTCTGCCTGAATTTTTGCCCAAGCTCGAGGAAATACTTTCGCACTATGACCTCACCTACACTGTGGCGGGACATGTGGGGGATGGTAATTTTCATATCATCCCACTTGTCGATCCCAAGGATCCAACCGTGCGCGGCATGATAGACGAGCTGTCTCACAAGGTATATGACCTGGTGGTCGAATATCATGGTTCAATTTCGGGCGAGCATAACGACGGCTTTATCCGCACACCGTATGTTGAAAAAATGTTTGGCCGCGAGATGTATACACTTTTTTTGCAGGTGAAACAAATCTTTGATCCGCAAAATATCTTTAATCCTGGCAAAAAAGTTGGTACCACCTACAGCGATGCCTTGCGCCACCTTGATTTGCCGCCAGCTCCTACAACTAAAAAATAATAATTTTAGACAAACCCAGGGAAGAAATCGACCTTGATGTGCGAAGGGGGGATACCGAGGTCGTTCAGTGTTTTTTCAAATGCCACCACCATCCCATGCGGACCCGAGATGTAGAACGTGCGTTCTAAGAAATCTGGCACTTCTTTTTTGATGAGTTCTATGTCGATTATTCCGTGGTGTGTGCCTGGTATTGGGGTCGGCTCGTTTGTGAGTGCGTACACTGCTTTGAAGTCGAGCATGTCTTCTGCGCGATCAAAGATGTCTTTGTAGGCAACTTCGCGTGCTACTTTGTTTGAATACAAGAGTATAACCGAGCGCGTGTCTCTTGTATCGAGCATATAGTGCGTGATGCTACGAAAGGGTGTGATACCGATACCTCCTGCAATAAAAACTAATTTCTCTTTCGTATCATGGGGCAACACAAATTCACCAGCTACTTGTGAGGCTGTAATCTGCATACCTTCGGTCAATGCGAGTAATCCTTTTTTGAAAGTGCTCGCAGGCTCGTATACCTTAACGCCAAGGTGTATCTCGCTTTCTGTAGGCGATGAGGCGATGGTAAAGTAGCGCCTGTTGCCGCGTGCGTCGGGCTTCTCGTGGGGGAGCGTCCACTCCAGATATTGGCCAGCTGCGAACGCAAGTCTTTGATCGCTCTTAAAAATAAAATGGTACACGCCGAGCGCGATCTGCTCTTTTTTGATGAGCGTCAGCATTACCCGTACCTTAGGGCTCACAACGTAGGCAAAGATGTTGCCGACCAGAAGCGCTAACTCGGGGGTGAAGTAGAGTGCGCCAATGTGTACGGCGGGCGCAAAGAGTACGCCAACAATTGCACCATTTATAATCCGCATACGACGTGTGGGCGGTGTCGTAAGCGGCTCAGTAAGCATGAGGCACGCTAAAAAAATAATAGGCGAGTGGAGAAGTGCTTTTTCGATTGAGACGAACGGATTTTGCGGCAAAAACGTAATAACAATTGTAGCGAGTGTAGTCAGGATGTAGGCCCACACCAAGTCGAAACGTTGTATCTTTCGCACAATGAGTAGACCTCCCACAAGGACGAGTGGCATAAGTACTAGATTTCCACCTACCCACCAGTTAGCGGAGTGTCCTAACACAAGTGAGCCAATAGCCACAGCCAACGCAGCTGGATTAAATATATGTTTTTTATGTAGGGCAATAATAAATTTTGAGCCCATACTCAAAACTGAAAGCCAAAACAGAAAGAATGCACCGTTAATTAGGGCACTGCCCCCTGTGGTAAACGGCACGGGAGCGACAATAAGAGCAAGAATGAACGCCGTGATATATACAGACTCGACGTTGGTGGGTGCATTAAATATTCGTGCAAAGAGTGTGTTTAGTGCCCAACACGCAACGAGTAAAAATAGTGTCGAAGCGAGTAGGTTGATTGGGTTGTATGGGAGTAGGTCAAAAAAACATGCAATAGCTGCGCCTATCACCAACACCATGAGGTAGTACAATACCAACCGATACATGGTTATCTTGTTTAACAATGCGTCTATAGGGTCTCGTAGATGCGTGATGTGTAAATTCATATATGAGTGAGTGCTTCAAAATTTGTTGTCATAGTAGCCATACCGTCTTTGGTCACCATATAGGCTTCAAGTCCAGGCACTGATTCGATATATTGTATGCCACGCTCTCCCATGGCGAACGCGACGGTGGCGAAACGATCAGCCTCAAGGATGGTGGGGCCTACAACCGTTATGCTCACAATATCACGTATGGGTTCTTGGGGCGCGTGGGGATTGTATATGTGATCGCCACGCATATAGGAGCCCGATGTTGCGATGCCTCGGTTTCGAGGATACAACACTTTTATAATCTCTTCTTGATTGAAGGGATTACGAATTCCAACACTCCACTCATCTCCCTCAGGATTTTTGCCCCTTGTCTGGATGTCGCCGCCCGCTTCTATCGAAAAGTTATCAAAGCCGCAATGATGCAGTATGTCGGCCGCATTGTGTATAGCCCAACCTTTTACGATACCCGATGGGTCAAGAGTGCCATCTGGTTTTCTTATATCAAAAAAACCACGAGATTCTTTTTTTGTTTTTTCTGCCCATTCAAACACCTCTTGCATCTCGCCACTCCACTTTCCTTGAGCGATCTCTCCCCGGTTTATGCGCGCTATCTCACTCGTTGTCTTGTAGGTGCTAAATCGCTCATCTACGAGCATGAAGTAATGGAACACTTCTTCAAGAGCCGCAGACACTTTGGGGCTTTGTGGTGCAGCTATCTCAACCACAACAGGCATCCCCATGATGGGGCGAGTCTCTTGCATGGATTTAGGCTTTTGCTTGTGCGAGTGCGTTGGTGAGGGCTTCTTTGAAGCCATCTACGGTTTGTGTTGCGCCAGAGATGTTATTGACTTTTGCGCTCTGGATTTTGATAGCCTCTCGTCTGAGTATAGGCATCGAATTGTTGCTAATATCAAGTGTCTCTTCGCGGTCGTTAGGGAATTGCAAAAAGGCGATGTCGCTAATTTTGCCCTCCACAATCGTCACCTTGATCTGCATTGGGCCATAGAACGCATTTGCTACATGGCTTGTGTATGAGCCATTTTTGTATATGCCAGTTGCCGCCGGTGTGTTTTGGGTTGTGGTCGTGGTTGGTGGGGTGGTCGTCTCGTCTGAGGTTGAGTTGGTAGGTGTTGCGGGCTCTGTTTTTTGGGTCGAAGCCCACCATGCATATACTCCTAAGACCACGATTAATACACTCCCTGCAAGTATTTTCTTCATATGTGCATAGTATACCAAAAAGGTATACTGAGTGCCATGAAGGAGCCGCTCGCATCAAAAATTCGCCCTAAAACACTTGATGAGTTTATCGGCCAAGAACACTTGGTGGGGAAAGGTAAGCCTGCCCGAGCGGGCGAGCCTGCTCGCCCAGGCGGACCGCTACGTGAAGCTATAGAGGGCAGACACCTCTTCTCTTTTTTATTGTGGGGTCCTCCAGGGAGTGGCAAAACGACGTTGGCGCGGATATATGCAAACGCACTTGATGCCGAATTCCACGAACTTTCGGCGGTTGATTCTGGGAAGGAAGACATAAAAGCCGTGCTCGGGCAAACTGACCGAAAAGTGCGCTCCGGGCCGCTAGGCCAAGTCTTACCCCTTTCTAACAGTTTGCCCTCGCCCAGGGCAAAAGTTCTTTTCATCGACGAGATACATCGCTTCAATAAAGCGCAGCAAGATTTTTTACTGCCGTTTGTTGAAAGAGGGGCCATCACCCTTATTGGTGCGACGACAGAAAATCC
>CAZDPP010000006.1:0-3134 GCA_964507495.1 uncultured Candidatus Saccharibacteria bacterium | reverse complement strand
TCGTTTGAAGTTGTGCCGGCACTCCTCTCGCGTGCGCGCGTGTTTGTCTTGCATGAATTGACCGAGGACGATATGGAGAAAATTATCAAACGGACCAACATAAAGGTATCCAAAGATGCACGCGAGTGGCTGATGCGTATGGCGCAAGGGGATGCGCGGCAAGCAATCACGGTGCTTGAAAATACGCGCAATTTGTATGGCGAGGTTACTGTTGAGTCGTTGCAAGAAACCATACAATCACGCCACTTACGCTATGACAAAAAAGGCGAAGATCACTACAACACTATCAGTGCTTTTATAAAATCGATGCGTGCGGGCCAAGCTGATGCCGCACTGTATTATCTGGCGCGCATGGTCGCGGCGGGCGAGGACCCGCTCTTTATTGCGCGGCGCATGGTTATTTTTGCGAGCGAGGATGTGGGGCTCGCTCAACCTACAGCGCTTGTAGTAGCAAACGAAGTGTTCCGCGCATGTGAAATCATTGGCTACCCTGAGGCACAAATTAATTTAGCCCATGGCGTCGCCTACTTGGCGCAATGCAAAAAAGACCGCCGTGCGTACGATGCGATCTTTGCTGCACTCGATGACGTCAAAGAATTTGGGAATCTCCCCATACCGCTTAAGGTGCGTAATGCGCCGACCAAACTCATGAAGCAACAGGGGTATGGCAAGGAGTATGATATGTACGATAAAGAGAGCTATTTACCTGATAAATTGAAACATAAAAAATATCTAACATAAAAAACTGCCCGGCCCTCGCATAGTACGCAAGGGTCGGGCGAGTTTCAGATCGATCGGGGGCGATCAATGTGTGGGGTCTGAGCACTGGCGCGATATTCGCGCCACCGACGCAACCGAGGATGAACTTCCTCGATATAGGCGGTGACGAGGATTAACGCGACGACGGTTAAGGCAAGTCCGGCCGCCCAGATGTCGTTGATGAGGATGCCCCACAAGAATCCCAAGGCGTAGAGTACCTCCATAACACGCCTCCTTCTTATGTTCGCCAGTATTGCTTCGCGAAACTCCGCGTAGCCCACACGCCAGCGAAAAGAAGCGCGAGGTACGGGGGAGCGACATACCACCACTGTCCAAAAGAATCGAGCTCGAACATGCGTCCTCCGATGCGGCTTTTGCCGCGATTGTTTCAAAGGCCGGCACGGCACGTCTGCTGCAAAGCCTAGCACGCCTTCAAATCTTGTCAAAGTATAAAAATTATTGTCCTGTGAATAACAGTCGTGTAAGTCAACTTGCTGTCCCAAAGGGTTAGAAATTGAGTATACTAATCTTTGTATGGATACAGAGTCCGTTGTTTTGGGTGGTGGATGCTTTTGGTGTACTGAAGCGGTTTTTTTGATGCTCAAAGGGGTGCAGTCGGTTGAGCCAGGATATGCGGGCGGCAGCGTACCCAACCCTACCTACGAACAAGTGTGCCAAGGCACTACGGGCCATATCGAGGTTATCAAGGTCGAGTACGACCCCGATCAAATCGCATTTGAGGAAATTTTGCGCGTATTTTTTGCAACTCATGATCCAACGACTCTAAACAAACAGGGTAATGATGTGGGGCCACAATATAATTCGGCGATTTTTTATACGACACCCCGCCAACAGGAAAAAGCAACGCACTATATCGATGTGTTAAATAAAAGTGGATACAGCAAACCCATCATCACCCAAGTTCGCCCGCTTGATATGGGCGGGTTTTATAAGGCAGAAGACTATCATAAAAACTATTATGCAAAGAATACATCGGCCGGTTATTGCCAACTCGTTATTGCGCCTAAGATCGAACATGTTGAAGAAAAATTTAAACACTTATTAAAATAAACATACATGGAACCAAAACCTTTTCTCGCACCTTTTTACCTCATCGCTGCAACCTTTGTAGGTTTAGGCGATGTGTTCTATTTAGCATATTTCCACCTGCTTGGGCTCGTGCCCACGTGCGCCATTAGTGGCTGTGAGATTGTTCTCACCAGTCCGTACTCATCGCCCCTGGGAGTACCCTTTGCTTACATTGGTGTTGTCTACTATATGTACATGCTTGGGTTAGCTATACTTTTGGCCTATGACCCGACATCCAAAGGGTTGCGCTTGGGTGCGCTTGCGTATACTGCGATTGGTTTACTGTGCTCAATTGGGTTTGAGTTGTTCCAATTTTTTGTCATAGGCGCTTTGTGCCTATATTGCGGCATCTCAGCACTAACTACTCTTGTGTTGTTTGGCGTGGCATTCTGGCACTACAAAAAATCCTAATACTTTTTTGGTCGGCGCATGCGGCGATATATTCTCCATAGAATAAATAAAAATAGGAAGGCGAGAATGGGGTAGAACGCCCCTGCATTACCAACCAGATATCGAAGGATGGAAAGTATATACAACAGCGCTGTCGCAAATATAGTTGAAGCGGTGTGCATAATGCCGCCGGGCTGGGTCGAGGTGGCAACTTTGGTTTGAGTCCCCAAGATTTTACCGCTTCCTCCCCGGGCAAGCTGCTCTTTTGACCACAATATACCTTGGTCGAGTGCTTTTGCTGCGCTGTTGCGGCCAGAGTCAATTGCTGAGAATGCCGGCGCGGTGCCATTTGCGACGGCGGGCGAGATATTGTTGATGGTTTGTAGAATCTGCGTCGATGGCTGTATAGGTGTAACGACTTGATTGATGGAGGTAGTGTTTGTGGGTTTAAGAGCGGCTACATCAAAATTTGCAAGATTTTCTTCAATAATATTTTTGTCGCTATCTTGGAGTTTTGCCACCACACTGTGAGTACCGGCACTCGGTTTCCAAGAAATTGAGAGAGTTGTCGCTTCACCCGCAAGCAAGGTGGTGGGTACGTTGCCAATAGCTTGAGTGTTGTCAGTAAAGTCGAGGCTTCCGACGAATTTTTGTGAAGTATCGTTTGAGACAACAGCATGGATGAGTACCGTCTCGCCCGCAGTAACCGAACTCTGCGAGAGGAAGAGCGATTGTTTTGCAAATCCGGCACCCAAAACGACCTCGGGACAAACCCCCACTATTACCAAGGGGAGCACCGACAATACCCCTACAACTAAAAATTTTTTCATGTCTCTAGTATATAGCAAAAAAACTTAACCTTTTTCTCTGTGTTACAATTTATGCGTATGAGCGCG
>CAZDPP010000005.1:18204-21347 GCA_964507495.1 uncultured Candidatus Saccharibacteria bacterium | reverse complement strand
TCAACTGAGCCGCTTGTAACACCAGGGGAAAATGCGGCTGCACCCAAGACATTACCCACCTTTCCATCAATATTTTCGTATACCACCACCCATGTCGGTCGTGTCACCTCAATATGCGAGATCGTGACCCTCGATCCTGCGTCTTGCGGAGATGGCACAGTAAGTCCATGAAGTTCGGCGCCCGCAGTTGAGGTGTTTGTTGGAGTCGGAGTGGTCGTTGTGGCAACAGTACCCGGAATTACTGGCTCCTTCGCCTCGTCTTTATTACGAGATGCAATTGCCCATGCAATAAACGCAACAACGATAACCAACCCACTCACCACAGCTATTGTGCGAGAAGTTGTGCTCTTTTCAGCGTGTGGGATGGTAATAATTGGTGTCGAGGATTGCTGCGTTGCAGGATTTATCGCGGGTGTAGCGGGTGCGGGTGCTGCAGATATGGGAGGTACAGTAGGAGTAACTGGAATGTTAGGCGTAAGCGAATTCGGTTGCTGCGGTTGAGACCACGATAGCCCGCTCGGTTTTTGTCCACTGCTGTTATTCTGAGATCCACCCTGATTAGTGCCATCCATACTATATCTCTGCTAGCTTTTAATGGCCCAATTATATATCTTTTTTTGGCACACACAACGAACCAACTTCTTCGAGCACTAAATCGGCACGCTTACCCACAATACCAACACGTTTAAGCGCATCATCCCCCTCAGCAAGCGATGAGCATAGTACTTTCTTATCCAACAATAGGGCCACTTTTTCTCTTTTCGACAGTGTGGTGAGCGCAGTTACTGGGTAGAGCCCTGATTCGTCTATGAGGTCGTGCAAATTACCTTTTGTGGGATACTCCCACGCTATCAATTCGAGTCCTTCACACGTGGCATACTGTATGGCCTTTGACGTAAATTTGGTGTTGGTAATGAGGAGGCCCTTGACGTATTCATAGGGCGAGACAGCGCGGATATCGTCCATGCGAGCCTTGACATAGAGAGTGGTTTTTAAGTCCGTTTTAAATCCAGCTGTGTTGTGGAATTTTGCTTCAACGTAGGTGAATTTATTATTTTTCTTAAGCACCACATCAACCTCATGTTCAACACATGCTCCTTGTATTATTTGGTCGATTTTTGCGGTATATCCTTGTGTACGATACAGCTCAGCAATAAATGCTTCAAAAGGAAATCCTGATGGCCCAAAGTCGAGTACGGCTCGCTTGAGCGAATAGCGTGCAGCAATACCGTGTTTATGGTCGCGCAGGTGGGCAAAAGCACGGCGATAAATTTCGCTCGTTGAGATACCGTTGTACAACTCTTTTTCAATCTCAGCCTCAATTTGTGTAATAACTTTTTTTTGTGCACCAACACGATGTAATGATGAATACAACTTTGTAGAGTCGAACTCTTCAGTGGTCCCGTCTGCTTTGGTAACAAGAATAGCCATAGTTACATGAGCGCCAACACAAGTCGCCAGCCGATAAGTAGTATGAAAAGTACAAGAATCAACACAAACACGCCACGCTTTTTGCTCATGTACTAAAGTATACCTCATCAGGTATACCGCCACCTATACATCTATCCCCCACACCCGCCTGTCCGGGCAGGTACAACACAAGTGATTGTCCAAGCGGTATGTAGTGTGGCTCGTGCAATACAACGTAGGTATTCTCAGTATCTAGAGACAAAGTCGCAGGAATAAGCTTTTGTCGATAACGAAACCGAGCTGCATAGTTGCCCGGTTGCATCTCCCCTATCCAATTACAATCACGGAGTATTATGTGCGTGTTAACAACCCCCACAGGAAACCGATTAGTCGAAACTGTGATGGTGTTTTTTGCGATATCAGTCGCCACAACAAAGTGAGGTTTGGTGTGTGGTGTTTGAGCAGATAGTCTAAATCCATGGCGCTCACCCAGCGTATAGAGCACCGCACCATCGTGTGTACCCACAACCTTTCCTTCCTCATTCAAAACCTCGCCGGGTTTGACATCCAATTCCTGTTTGAGCATATCTTCCATCGATATATCGCCCAAAAAGCACAACCCTTGGCTGTCGTGACGCTTGGCATTTGGCAGGCCAAATGTTGCTGCCAACGCACGCACCTCATCTTTATGCAAATGACCCACAGGAAACAGTACGTGTTTCAATACCTCTTGCGGCACCATCCATAAAAAATATGTTTGGTCTTTGTTTGAATCAGCACTGGTGCGCAATTCGCCGTTTATATGTTGCGCATAGTGCCCCGTCGCAATAAAATCAGCACCGTGTGCGCGAGCAAAATCGTAAAATTTTCCGAACTTTATTTCGCGATTGCATAAAGTGTCTGGATTGGGGGTACGGCCTCTTTCGAACTCATTAATACTGGTTTTAAATACTTCTTGCTCGTAGTCTTGTGACAAATCAAGCTCCCTAAACGGGATACGTAGATGTGCAGCCACACGCATGGCATCAATTTTGTCCAAGCCAGAGGAGCACGGGTAGCCCGGAAGTGCGATGCGGATAAACACCCCCACCACATCGTAACCCTGCCGTTTTAGGAGCGCAGCTGAGACAGCAGAATCAACCCCACCCGAGAGTCCAACAAATACTTTGCCTTTTTTATTCCCACCCAACATGCATGGAGAGTACCACGTTGTCGTCTTACGGCAAATACTTTTTTTGATTAGCGAGTTGTTGTTTGTAAGTCGTACTAAAATGAAATTTGCTATCGAGGTCAGATAAATAATATAGATAGTTTGTCTTAACGGGTGTCAGTGCCGCTAAAATAGATTCGATACCTGGGTTAGTGATAGGCCCTATGGGTAGCCCTTTGTGTGTATAGGTGTTGTAAGGTGAGTCAGTCTTAAGATCGGCACGCGTCAAATCAAAAGAGTTCTTGCCTATGATATAGGGGAAAACTGCATCAACCTGAAGAGGCATGTGTATTGAAATTCGTTTCCACAAAATACCCGCTATGATGCGCTTATCTTCAAAATCAGATGCCTCTTTTTCGAGCAAGGAGGCCATAATAATAATCTCGTTGAGGGGTTTGTTAAATTTAAGCAAGGCTTCTTGCACTTTCACTTCAGCTATGTGGTTATCGAAATTATTTCTCAACACCTCAAATACAGATTCAGGTTCTTGTCCCGGCAAAAAGACGTATGTATCGGGAAACAA
>CAZDPP010000005.1:14927-18194 GCA_964507495.1 uncultured Candidatus Saccharibacteria bacterium | reverse complement strand
ACCCCTCTTTTTCTTGGGCGATCTTTAAAAATGTCTCTGTATCAAAATCGGCAATTTTTTGGGTAAGGATTTTTGCCATCTCAGCGACACTTGAACCCTCGGGTAAAGTTACGCGCACAGGTACTAGCTCAAAGTCGCCATGTGCTAGACGGCGCCCGATAGTAAACACCGTCTGGGGTCCAGGGAAAAAGTATTCGCCCTTAACGGCCGCCTCTTTGCTGCCATACACTCGCGCCACAAGCTTGAATATAAATGGAGAGCGGATGATGTGCTTTTTCTTCAAATTTATAGCCACTTCATCAAGCGTCTCATTTTTTGATACCTTAACCAAGGTCGCACTCGGAAAATCGAAAGGTGGCGCCGCTACAACAAAATAGAGTAAAAAGACGAGGACACCGAGCAAAAATGCTGTGGGGAGTAAGCGGTCATACATGCGCCATTGTTTGCACCAGGCGTTGCACACACTAGTAGTTCGGACTATGTGCGCATGAACTCGTTTATGGATAGGTTTAGTATCTTCGACCATATTATTCAGATATTGGGAGGTTTGAGGGTGCTTCAGCGCGGCGCGATACTACGCGAGTGAGCCCAGGTGTTTTAACAGCGGAGCCTGGGAAGTGCCAAATGGTTGCCAACTCCTCAGTAGTCATAAATTGAGGCCTTTGGTCGTATGGGACATAAAAGTATGCTCGATTTTTATACAAAAAGAATACCTCTTTCTGTATAGCTCGAAGACGCATGTGTTTAAAATCTTGCCATGGATAATCAAAGAAGAGCGTGCCTCCATGGATGCCTAGACTGTTGGTGTATCCCATAGAACGAAAACCTGCAAAAAGCGTCACTATGCCGCCGGCATTTACACCCACAAACTTTTCTTTTTTCGCGATATACACAGCACGAAAACCACATTCGAACAACAATTTCGATTGTGACAACTCGATGGCTTCTATTTTTTTCTTTTCTACATCAGTGAGAAGTGCGTTCATTTTGCCATCGACTGCTTCAGACGCTTTGAGTACATTTTGTGCTCGCGCTGCCGCACCCGCCATAATCTCCTCAACTGCTTTTCTTGCTTCTACTGTATAGTGGGGATGATGTTTTTTGTCTTCTAAATAAAAACCGTACCACTCATCTTTTTTGTGTGCCTTGATCAGGATCTGCAACCAAAAATACTCGTCCTTCCCGATTTGTCCTAACAATTCAAGGATATTACTGATGGGGTCAATCTTATACTCCTCCTTAGGATCTTTATCGAGACCGAAGTCTTTATATGTTTTGATAGGAAGCGCTTGTGGTGCGCCTTTTCTGTATTCGCCACCTGCAATACTGTATTCATCGAGATTAAACGGCACTTTTGCCACATAATCATCAACCTCTTGTACTTTTGCCTCTGGGAATTGGCCATAGAGTCTAGCCTCGACAATATTGCGCCAGCCTTTGCGTACATGCATATAAAATCCTATTTTCCCTTCGTTGCTAGCAATTTCAAGCGACCACACAATACGAAACTGACCCTTCCAGATACGGTGCAAGAAGGTCGTCTCGCCTCCAGCATTCCAGAGAGTGGTAAGAAAAGTTTCCATTGCCAGAGGAGATTTCTCTACCTCCTGAGGAAGTTGTATTTCGAGCAACACATATTCCTGATTGAACCAAAATATATAGCGGATATAGTGCATCCACAGTATCCAAAAAATAATAGCCAAAAATGCAGGGAACCATAGCGGCGAAAATATGGTGAGCATACTAAAAAATCCTACCAACGCTGCTTGATCAAACACACCAGTGACGATGAGGAGTGCCCCAACAATGAAGGGCGTTATGGCAATCGGCTCCAGTGCGTACCCACGCATCCACTTAACTATATTCTCCGTCCGCTTATGCAAAAACATACATGGTATAGTATACCTTGAAGATTACGTCGCCCCCAATGCAACAACTCATTACTTTTTTACAATCACTGATGACAGACCCCGAGTATTACGTGGGTGTTGTGTTGAGTTTTTTTGCAGTAGTTGGATTTTTGTTATTTTTACGCGGATTTATCGCTGGAGTCGGTGGCGTCTTTACCAACACAGGCCATGACGAGCACCAAGGTGAAGCTCGTGTGCGCAATACCTGGGGTACCATCATTCTTTTATTCGTATTTGTACTGTGGGAAATAACCCGAATATTTGGCATACTCGGGCTCATTATTGCGTTTGCAATCGGATTCGGGATCTCAGAGATATTTGGAGAAAAAAAGAAAGGAGGTGGCGGTCACTAGCGCACGAGTGAAAACTTGCCATCACGTGCACGCTTGAAGTATTTTTGGTTTTGGAGATTAACCACAATAGTACCTGGTTTGACATGGCGCTCTTTTAGTACTTTTTCGATGATTTCATCTTTAGTGAGTGGTCCATTGGTGCGCAAAATTTCGCGCACTACGTCGCGCACGACACCTGAGGTTTATCCCCACTCCTTAAGTGCGTACATACCACGACCAACCAAGACAAAGCGATCATCTTTGATAAGTTCGTTATGGGTTGTTGCCACATGAGCTGCACGATTAAACATCTTTTCAATAAGCGTCGCCACTTCGCGGAAATGGAGCGGGCTGCCGTGCTTTTTCACTGCCAAATATGCGTAATCACGCACACCTTTTGTCTTTACGTTAGGTGATGCTGAATGACCCCACTCACCAAGTGGATTTTTGCCAATATTTTTTGAAATCGAAAGCCAACGCTTGAGTATTTCGTCGTTGCGGTGTTTATCGTTGATAGTTTGAAGCTCTTTAAGAAAACGATCGATCATCTCACCCTCAGGGATAAGATCTTCGTCAGAGAGACCTTGGTATAGGTTTTTGAGCGCACTCTCTACTTTGTGTGCCAATTCTGGGTCGACATACCAGCAACGCTCAACCTCATCATCCTCTTTACGAAATTTAAATGGGTCACCAAGCACGAGCAAAAAATAGATGTGATTTTGCATCGACACATCTTTTGTCATGAAATTCAGAAGATCGTTTTCGCAGATAATACCGCCGAGCGAGTCTATGATGCGCTCGAGTTCTGCAAATGCAGCAGTTGCATCAGCAAAACCAGGAGATTTTTTGAGTGCAGCCAGGGCATGATTCTCAATTTGGCGAACACGCTCGCGGGTGATGCCGTAGCGTTTGCCAATTGACTCAAGCGTCACACGCTCAGGGTTTGTACCCAAACCAAAACGAGCTTCAAGCACAATGCGTGAGCGCTCAGGCAGAGCGCCAAGAAGCTTCTTTACGATGGCCTT
>CAZDPP010000005.1:0-14917 GCA_964507495.1 uncultured Candidatus Saccharibacteria bacterium | reverse complement strand
AATATATCACAGAGTATCGTGTGGGTCAAATCCACCGCCTTATGGACGACCCCCCTCCTATCCCTGTGTTATAACAAAGTTGATAATTTTGCCCGGCACATACACTACCTTACTCTGCCCTTCTTTACCCTGAGTCTCGTCGAAGGATGTGAGCCATTTAGCTACTGCGGGGTTTGCTCGTGCTGCTAAGAGAGCTTCCGCCTCCTCTGCATCAGCTGCAAGTTCTACTGAGCCACGGACCTTGCCGTTTATTTGTACCGCTACAATAACAACAGAGGCAGTAATCTTTGACGGGTCATATGCCGGCCACTGAGCTTGCGCCACCAACCCCCCACCACCAAGCTGCTGCCACAACTCCTCGGCAATGTGGGGGGCAAACGGCGCAAGTAGGCGAACAAACGCCCCCCACTGCCCTTTCTGCAACGCAGGCGCCGCTTCCATCGTATTGAGACAAATCATCATGTGCGATATGGCTGTGTTGAATTTAAATCCCTCTATGTCCTCACTAACCTTCTTTATCGTCTTATGCAACATTACCTCAAGCTCGGAAGTAGCGGCGTCTTCAGTTAGTGGTTTTTGAGAGAGCTTCCATATACGCTCAACAAAACGCCGTGCACCTACCATGTTTTGCGTGCTCCAAGCGACAGTGTTTTCAAACGGGCCCATAAACATTTCGTATACACGGAATGAGTCTGCACCAAATTGCGCCACAATATCGTCTGGGTTTATAACATTTCCCGCTCGCTTGCTCATCTTTTTTCCATCTTCAGCCAAAATAAAACCCAAGAACTCAAGACGTGCAAAAGGCTCTACGGTAGAGACGACTCCAATGTCGTACAAAAACTTATGCCAGAAACGTGCATAAATCAGGTGGCGTACTGCGTGGTCGCCGCCGACATACACATCAACCGGTGCCCAGTACTTCTCTTTCTCTGGCGACACCAGCGCCATATCATTGTGTGGATCCATAAAACGTAGGTAGTACCAACTACTCCCCGCCCATTGCGGCATAGTGTTTGTCTCACGCCTAGCTGCACCGCCACACTGTGGACACTTGGTGTCTACAAACTCTTTAATAGTTGCAAGTGGAGACTCACCTGTACCACTTGGTTCATAGGCCTTCACTTCGGGCAGCAACACAGGGAGTTGATCCTCAGGCACTGCAACCGCGCCGTCTGTGGGGCAGTGGATAATGGGAATTGGCTCACCCCAATAGCGCTGGCGACTAAACACCCAATCCTTGAGTTTGTATGTCTTGGTTAACTTTCCTTCCACAAATTCAGTGATCTTTTTCTTTGCTTCTTCTGACTCCATGCCGTCAAATTTTCCGGAGTTAGTAAGAATACCTGGACCGGTGTACATATCGTTGATGAGCATATGACTCTTGTCTGAGATAGTTTCTGAATCCCCTACACTAAAAGGAGTTATTACTGGCACGATACGGATACCAAACTTCTGCGCAAACGCAAAATCGCGCTCATCGTGCGCAGGCACTGCCATTATGGCACCAGTACCATAGCCACCCAATACGTAGTCGGCAACAAACACAGGAATCTCTTCTTGATTGGCAGGATTGATAGCTTTAATGCCTTTCAACTCGACTCCTGTCTTATCTTTAGTGTCTTTTGTTCTGTCTAATTCGGTTTTGTTCTTTGTCGCAACAACATAGGCCACAATCTCGTCTTTGTTTGTGGCCTTCTGTGCAAGACTCTCTATGAGTACGTGCTCCGGTGCCAACACCAAATACGTTGCGCCAAATAGGGTGTCTGGGCGCGTAGTAAATACTGTAACTTTCTGCTCTGAGGTTAAACCTCCGGACACGGCGAACTCGATCTCAGCCCCCTCCGAGCGGCCGATCCAGTTGCGCTGAGCGACCTTGATGTGCTCGGGCCACTGCAGGAGATCGAGATCTTTGAGCATGCGGTCAGCATAGTCGGTTATTTTGAGCACCCACTGTGGCAGGGCCTTTTTCTCAACCTTGGTGCCACAACGCTCGCACACATCGCCATCAAGGTCTTCATTTGCTAAGCCCGTCATGCAGGACGGACACCAGTTTATAGGCTCGTTGCTTTGATATGCCAAACCCTTTTTAAACAATTGCAAAAATATCCACTGCGTCCACTTGTAATATGCGGGATCAGTGGTGTTTATCTCGCGACTCCAATCGTAATCAAATCCAAGATGCGCGAGTTGCTCCTTGAAGTTTGCAATATTTTTCTCAACAGCAACACGCGGATGCACTTTGTTTTTGAGCGCATAATTTTCCGCTGGTAGACCAAACGCATCCCACCCCATAGGATGCAGCACGTTGTGGCCATTCATACGCTTAAAGCGCGAATAGATGTCGGTTGCTACATATCCTTTTGGGTGGCCAACGTGCAACCCTTCGCCTGATGGATATGGGAACATGTCGAGCACAAACGTTTTTGGTTTGTCGGCATCTTCTGTTGCCTTAAATACTCCGGCATCCGCCCACACTTGTTGCCACTTCTTCTCTATCTTTTTGTGGTCGTAACGCTCGCTCATTACTCAACACAATACCACTTTTCCAACTATTGAACAGGGACAGGTTTAAGCGGGTTTGTCTGGTTGGATGGATAGCGTGCCGGGTCTATAGTGCGCTCAAAGCAGGCTTGCCCCACACCATGGGCCCACGAGTCACCACCCATATGAGTAGCGGTTGGTACTGTAGTAGGTTGTGCGTACATATTCATCACAGATGTGTTTGTGCTTGCCGCATTGAACGTTGCGCACACCTCAAACGAGTATGGTGGCGTTGTTATACGATACGCATATGCTTGATTGAGTTGTGTATCCATCGGCACCACCGTGCCTGAGAGTGGGTCCGCAACCTCGCTGAGGTCTGTAGGAAGTTTTTGTTTGAGTTGATAGTAATTAGCCACTTGGTATTGGATATTCTGCAAATCACTCACCTTCTGTGCATCAAGACGATACAAGCGCGCTTGAGCCGGGGTGCCGACGATAAAGAACCCAGCCGCAACAGTGGCGACTATAAGCAGCACAGTCGCAACAAGTACCATACGGTTACGATTTGGATATTGCTCCCAATAACCCCATAAATCAGCGATAAAGTGCATAAATCCGACAGAAGCTACCAACAACACAACAAGCGCCTTGAGCAGGAAATGTGTTGTCATGTCGGTACCATTGAGAAAGGCATAAAGTACCCACACGAGGTCGACAACGACGGTCGCACCAGCCACAAACAAGGTGAGGTATAGTGCCCAATGTCGCACCCAAATTTCTTTACGAGTCGAGTCCTTGGCGATGGTGCGGCGGATAACCTGCATCAATATCAAAAACACTGGCGCCACGATGATGAGGGTTGCCATCTCCCAACTTATACCGCTCTGATAGGGGTCAGTGAAATAATTAGTAGTCAGCGTATCAGGAATAGCATAATTAATGTAATCCCACACAAGCGCTATGTAATTAAATACGCCGACATAAAGTGCCAACATTGCTCCCGCCCAGAGAAAAAAGTCTTTTGGTGTTGCTTTGGGTTTATCCATACTAAAGTAGATGAGCGAGTAATGACTCTATTGTAGCATATCGCGTAATAAAAAATGCCTAAGATCTCTCTTAGGCCTTGAATTTATCTCGATTCTCACAGAAATAACGAGCAAGCTGAACTATTTGAGGAAGTTTACCAGGCCCCATCCCGTGCGGATATACATCCAGCCAAGAAGCACCGTAGTTGTCCCTACGAGCGCTTGTTCTAGAAACCAACTCTCTGATAGCTGCTTCCCTATCAGAAGTCTCGAGAACAGCCTTATAGTCGACCACTGCCACATATGTACGCATAGACCCCCCAGCACTTTTCTCTTGCGTGAGAGTATAAAAAATAGAACCGACGGTCAATTAGCCGTGCAAAAACTCCACAACGTCGCCATCATGTACCACATATTCCTTACCCTCCACACGCACTAAGCCCTTTTTGCGAGCTTCGGCATAGGAGCCCGCACCCAGGAGCTTGTCCCACGCGATAACCTCGGCACGAATAAACTTATCTCGAAAATCGCTGTGTATGGCAGCCCCTGCCTCGGGTGCTGTGGCACCGTTTTTTATAGTCCATGCGCGCGTCTCGTCTTTGCCTGTGGTAAAAAAGCTCATAAGCCCAAGCAAAGAGTATCCAGCACGAATGAGCCCGCCCACACCATCGTCGAGCACGCCGTACTCTTGGCGGAAGGTTTGTTTGTCGTCGGTATGCAAGTCGCGTAGCTCACTTTCGATATTGGCATCTACGGTGATATATGTGGCACCTGTTTTTTGGAAAAAATCCATCAATCGCACCCATCGAGGGTCGTTTGGAGTCTCGTCAAGATTATGGCCGTCGGCCTCACGATTGAGTACATAGAGCATTGGTTTTTTGGCGAGCAGACGTGTGGTGTCTTTGGTTTCGATATCGCTCAACGCAAGTTCTGTATTGATGAGCTCGATGTCGGCCAGTGGGTCGATCTCGCCTTGTGTGTTGGTTATATTTGTGTTTTCAAAAATACGCACCACGTGCGCGATGGCATCAACCTCACGGATGTGCGAGAGAAACAAATTACCCAACCCTTCACCCTCGCTTGCACCCTTGACCAAACCAGCAATATCAACAAATTCGATCGCTGCTGGGATTTTTTTTGCTGATCCTGAAAATTCACTCAACTTATCGAGCCTTTCATCAGGCACACCAACCACACCAACCGATGGGTCGATGGTGCAAAACGGGTAGTTTTCTGCAGGTACCGACTTTTTGGTGAGTGCGTTAAAAAGTGTCGATTTACCGACGTTTGGCAGCCCCACAATGCCGACTGAGAGTCCCATAGAGTGAACTATCACACATTTTACAACATATTTCAAGCATAAGGAGGCGGATTTTTATTCCCCATGTGTGGCCAGCCGAATGACCTTTTTTTGCCAATGACTCCATTTCCAAGATGGTGCTTTTTCAGAAGGGCCAAAACGCGTCACTTTGGTAGCAAACCCTGCAAACCACAAAATCCCCATTTTAATTTCGTTGGTATAATCACCAAACAGTGTCCAAATAAAAAACGGCTGTGTACCCGAGAGTACAAACACACGAGCAGTTTTGCCTTTCATTTTTTTTACCCACCCCAAGGCAGGTGCGCCGTGGTTATTTTTTTTCATATTGAATGCAAACCCAGGCAACCACATGCGATCAAAGAGGCCCTTGAGCAAGGCCGGCATAGTACACCACCAGTTGGGATAGAAAATGACAAAATGGTCGCACCAACGGATAGCGTCTTGCAAATTACGCAAGTCAGGCTCGAGCTCTTGAATAGTTTTATACCCTTTATGCAAAATTGGATCAAACTGCATATCGCCTAGTTTGAATATCCGCACATCGTGCCCTGCTTTTTGTGCAGTCACCTCATACAACAATGCGAGCTGCCCGCAGTGCGTCTCGCCCGAGTCGGGATGACCAAGCAAAATGACGATTCTTTTTTTAGAACGCGCGACGAACATGTGTGTATTGTACTATGATAATTTTATACAACTCGTGAGTTATCCTTGGCGCGCGGTATCTTCAGGATTTTTAGGCATCACCAAGATAGTCGGCAAATTTGGGACGTCATCCATTTGTGCGGGAGCAGTGCGTACCGATGGTCGCACTGACGCAGTCTTAGGTGTCGGATTATTTGATGGAGTAGGTGGTGTAAACCCGCGCGCAAATGGCGGTGTCTGGATTATAGGCTGCTTGGGTGGCACATAGGGTCCCGAATGCGTCGGGGTGGGTATGGGCACCGAGCGAGGGTTGGAATATGTGGGAGCTGCGGGCCGAGTCGGTGTGAGCGTTCGATACGTCTGAGGAGTGGTCGGTGCAGATATCCCCGACGCTGGTTGTACAGGAGGCACAGGCGCCATACTTGGGCTAACACTCCCCCGCAAGAAAAACACTGCACTTACCCACAGTAATAAAAACACTACGAGCCACACTCCATAAAGCGCCGAAACTTGCCCCCATGTGGTCATGGGTGCCAAGATGTGCACTATAAACAGCGCATACCATGTGGCCCCCACAAATCCTTCAGACAACCCTGCGGGGAGTGAGGTGCCGCGAATTGAAAAAAAGAAAAATGTTACCAACCCAATAAGACACCACTTAAACATAAACCCGGGACTAAATACTATCTGCTGATGTCCCGCTGCCAACTCGAGTATGGTGATGAGCGCACCAGAGAGAATAATAAAAATAATACCAGTAAACAATATACGACGTATTGCACCTGCAAACCCCTGTTCTTGTTCGTCGACCACGCCATCACCTATCGCGTGGAGATATGCAAAAAGCATAATAGTCTCGGCGCCGACGCCAAGCATCACCCCTAATTGCTGCATACAATACAAAATAAGATCAACGACAGCCATCAAAAAAATTGTAGCATGGAAAGAATGGTTTATTTTTGCAACCTACTTTAAAAAAAGAAAAGCCAGCTCCTGGAAGGAAACTGGCAAAAAGGTAGGTCTCGACTCCAAGACATCCAAGCGACGGGTCAGCTCCACTAATGCCCTGCGACAGGGGTTGTTTTTGGCTCCGGGGAGAGCGCACCGCAACCACCATAATCGACCCCGTGGGCCATCGTTGTCTGGGACAGTGCTGGTTTGCAAAGGAACCGAGACCTGCCAGGAGTGTAACACAGTGGTTACAAATAGTACATTGTACTCCAAATCAACTTTGGTGGACCGTAGCGGGATCGAACCGCTTACCTCTTCCATGCCATGGAAGCGCTCTACCAATTGAGCTAACGGCCCAAGATTATTACAAAATAACCGTCACGCCCTCGGGGCGGACTTCGAGCACGCCACTGGTGATGGGAAAAGTTTTATCTTGCTCGCCCTTTTGGCGCACCACAATATTCCCCGCTTTGAGTGTCGTGATGAGCGGCATGTGCTCGCCGAGGATGGTTAACTCGCCGCCAGTTGAGGGCACCGTCAATACTTCGGCTTCGCCGTCAAAAAACACCTCGCTTACTTTTGCTATTGTTATATGCATATTTTGTAGCTCTGATGTTCTTGAGAAAATGGTCTGGCCGAGTCTTCGAGGAGATCCGAGGACCTTTTCGAAAGAATTTCAGAGCGAAATATTATTCTGATTTGACTGTGTCGATGCCACCCTTCATGTAAAAGTCGGCTTCGTTTTTGTCGTCATGTTTGCCATCGAGAATCTCGCGGAACGAACGTATTGTCTCAGTCACCGGCACATAGACTCCAGGGATACCTGAAAACACTTCAGCTACATGCACCGGCTGGCTGAGGAAGCGCTGTATTTTGCGTGCGCGATAGACAAGTTGTTTGTCTTCGTCTGAGAGTTCCTCGATACCCAAAATAGCGATGATGTCCTGGAGGTCTTTATAGCGTTGCAATACTTTTTTGGTTTCAAGTGCCACCGCATAATGTTCCTCACCTACGATGTCTGGGTCAAGCGCAGTTGAGTTTGAGCCAAGGGGGTCAACTGCGGGGAATATTCCAAGTGATGCAAGAGAGCGCGTGAGCACGATAGTTGAGTCGAGGTGGGCAAAGGTCGTCGCAGGTGCGGGGTCGGTGAGGTCGTCGGCTGGCACATATATCGCTTGTACCGAAGTAATTGAGCCGTTTTTAGTCGAGGTGATGCGCTCTTGGAGCTGACCCATTTCTTCGGCCAATGTTGGTTGATAGCCCACTGCCGACGGCACGCGGCCAAGAAGCGACGATACTTCGGCGCCCGCTTGGACGAAACGAAATACGTTGTCCATAAAAAAGAGTACGTCTTTCCCCATCTTGTCGCGGAAGTATTCGGCCATAGTGAGCCCCGTGAGCCCCACACGTGCACGCGCTCCTGGCACTTCGTTCATCTGGCCAAAGACCAGTGCGATTTTATCGATAACACCCGAGTCGGTCATCTCGTGATAAAGGTCGTTACCCTCGCGCACGCGCTCGCCCACTCCAGCAAACACTGAATAGCCTCCGTGCTCGCTTGCGATGTTGTGGATCAACTCCTGCATCAACACTGTCTTACCCACGCCGGCACCACCAAAGAGTCCCACCTTACCGCCGCGGATAAACGGCGCCAAAAGGTCAATCGATTTAATTCCTGTTTCAAATACTTCAGCCTTAGTGCGCTGCTCTTTAAACGGCGGCGCATCACGGTGGATAGACGAGAGCGGCACGTCTTTTGAAATCGCACCCTTACCATCGAGAGGCTCCCCCACCACATTGAAGAGGCGGCCCAAGACTCCCTCACCCACAGGAACCGACACTGCCGCACCCGTATCAAGCACCTCGGCTCCACGAGCCAAACCCGCGGTGTCTTGCAAAGCAATACAACGCACGCGGCCAAGCCCCACATGTTGCGCAACCTCGAGCGTCACCACACGCTCATCGATACTCGTCTTGAGTGCATTGTGGATAGCCGGCAGCTCTCCCTCAAAGTAGACGTCAACAACCGGCCCAATGATTTGCATTACTTTTCCTTTCATAACATTAAATTAATTAGTACTCATTGCCTCCATACCGCCTGTGATCTCCGACACCTCGCGGGTAATTGCGGCCTGGCGTGCTTTATTAAACTGCAGCGTCAACGCATGCTCCATCTCGCCTGCTTTGTCTGATGCCGATTTCATCGACACCATACGTGCCGAGTGTTCAGAAGCCAAACTCTCCAACAACGCGTGGTACACAAAGATAGACGCAAGTTTAGGGAGTATAACATTGAGCACCTCTTCAGCTGAGGGCTCCACCGTGTGCGTCACTGGCGCCAATTGATCAACTGGCTGCACCAAAGCACCCTTGGCTGGTACAATGTCACCCACCACGTTTGAAAGTTCGCCGAGCGAGAGCGGGAATACCGTACGTAATGTGGGGCGTTGCTCAAAAGTGGAGATAAAATTTTGATACGCTACTTTGACCTCATTCGTCTCCCCTGTGGCGAAGTGCTGTGCCGCCTCAACCACAATACCCTCAACCAACTCTGCAGTCACCACATCAGTGTTTGGGTGATAAGCTGCGATTACAAATCCTCGAGTAGTGAAAAAATCATACGCTTTGCGACCAACCGCAATAATGCTCACTGCGTTAAAAGCTGACGCTTGTATATCTTTCTCGACTGCGCGCAAGACTCCCGAATTGAGCCCGCCGGCCAAACCTTTGTCACTGGTTATGACAATGTACAAACAGTCCGCCACATTCCTCCCACTCTGGGGCGAAGAGAAAGTATTTCCAGAAGCGTTCCCTTGCAGACTTACAGCGCCCTCTTTAACCAACGGGTGATTTGCTAAATCCCGTGAACCAGAGACGCGTGCAAGGATTGAGAGTGCCGCACGTGCATAGGTGCGGCCAGCGAGCGCCTTGTTTTGCGCCTTACGCATTTTACTTGCGGACACTGCCTCCATCGCACGAGTTACTGTTTGAGTCTTCTCGATGGAGCGAATTTTAGTTTTGATTGTTTTAAGTCCAGCCATGGTGGATTATTTTTGTGCGATGAGGTCGGGATGTGTTTGCGCAAACGTTATCAGCGCTTCCTTGAGTTTTACTTCGAGTACCTCGGTTATCTCTTTAGCCTCACGGATGCCGGGCAGAATGTCTTTAGCATTAGCATCCAAGAAGGCAAGCAGTTTTTCCTCAAATTCTGGCACGCGTTCAATTGCAACCCCTGCAAGATAGCCATTGACTGCTGCATAGATCGCCACTGCCTGTGACTCAAATCCCATCGGTGCGCTATTTTTTTGCCTGAGCACTGCAGTGAGGCGCTGTCCGCTATCAATACCCTTTTTTGTCTCGGGATCGAGATCTTGAGCGAATTGCATAAATGCCTCGAGTTCACGAAACTGTGCCAATTCGAGTTTGATTTTACCTGAGACCTTTTTCATTGCTTTGGTTTGAGCGCTCGAACCCACACGCGACACGGAATTACCGACATTGATAGCGGGGCGCGAACCTTTGTTAAATAAATCAGTCTCAAGGAATATTTGCCCGTCGGTTATGGAGATCACGTTTGTAGGAATATATGCAGAAATATCGCCCTCTTGAGTCTCGATAATTGGGAGTGCGGTCAAAGAACCTCCACCTTTTTCCTTTGAGAGACGCGCTGCGCGCTCGAGCAAACGTGAGTGCAAGTAGAAAATATCCCCAGGGTACGCTTCGCGGCCTGGTGGGCGGCGCAACAAAAGCGAGAGTTGGCGATATGCAACGGCGTGCTTTGAAAGGTCGTCATAAATCACAAGCGCGTCACGACCAGCCTCCATAAAATATTCTCCGATAGCTGCGCCTGCAAATGGGGCCAGATATTGCAGTGCTGCGGGGGCCGAGGCACCCGCATCAACTACTATCGTGTAGTCCATCGCGCCGCGTTCGCGCAACATACCAACAAGACGCGCTGTTTTTGACTCTTTTTGGCCGACTGATACATAAATACAAATTGGGCGGGTTGCCTCTGGCTCATTTTTTTGATTCAAAATGGTATCAATCGCCACTGTTGTTTTGCCGGTATAACGGTCGCCGATGATGAGCTCGCGCTGGCCGCGACCAATGGGGATCATCGAGTCAATCGCTTTAATGCCGGTATGCAGCGGTACACTCACAGACTGTCTGTCCATCACGCCATACGCTTCACGCTCAATAGGATTTTGTTTCGTCGCAGCAATTGCACCCAACCCATCGAGGGGCTCACCAAGTGGAGACACAACGCGCCCCACCAACATCTCCCCCACTGGGATAGAGAGCACACGTCCTGTCGATTCCACACTCATACCCTCAGACACCAAACTCACATCCCCCAGCACCACCACACGCACCGAATCTTCTTCGAGATTCAAAACCACACCAAATACGTCCTCGGTTTCAATCGCTTTCTCGAGCGATTTTTTGCCTGCCGTTACAAAACGGACCATTTCCGACATGACGGCGTTTGGGAGTCCCTCGATCTCAGCTACACCATCACCAACACGTGTGACAATGCCTCCGTTTGTGGTACGCGGCGTTGGAGTAAACTGCTCTATTTCTTTTTTAAATTGTTCTACGAAATTGTTCATACAGTGGTGAGTTTTTTATAGAGCTCGAGTAGTATGCGGGTCCGCTCTTGCTCTGGGGTTATATGTGTGTGAGCTTTTGACCGCTCGTGCTGCATCGTAAGTGCGCGGTACTCGGTAAAAATCCGAGGGAAGAGTGCGCTGTGCCCTCGCCTCTTGAGTACTCCCGCCAGATTTTGCAAATAAACAGTGCTTTGTTTTGGCGCGCCGTCCGCTCCGCCGGCCGGCGGATGGCGGAGCGGATTTTCAATCAGCGCATACAGCGCGCGAGCATAGTGTTTAGCTGGATTCATGTTAATTTTTTTGTGCCAAACGCTCCATGCCAAGCACGATAAGTTTTGCCACCTCTTGCTTACTCTCAGTGATGGCTTGGAGCTTCAACTCTTGTGCTTGCGCCTCGGCTTCGCGCACCAATTGTGCAGCAGTCTCTTCACCCGCCATGCGTAGCTCTTTTTCTTTTGTGATACCCGCGGTGCGTGCACTAGCTACAATTGCGTCTGCCTCTTTCCCTGCCTCGGCCAACATACTGCCACGAGCATCTTCGACTTCTTGCAGACGAGCCGCGGCATCCGCAGCGTCGCGCACTCCTTGAGCAAACATCTCGCGACGTTTCTCGAGCATATTCGTAAGTGGTGTGTACAAAAAGTACCACAACACCCACAAAAGAGCGCCGAAATTGATGAAATTGATGACCAAGAGTCGCCAATCAATACCAAACGCTGCAAATAATCCGCTCATGTAGAAATACGTGGATTATACGAATTTGATAATGAACGAGACCACAAGTGCCAAGATGCCGAGCGCCTCGGTGAAAACAATAGCCAAAATCATGTTTGAGACGATTTTGTCTGATGCTTCTGGATTGCGGCCGATAGCATCCATCGCACGGCCACCAATAAGACCAATACCGATTGCAGGACCAAGGACTCCAAGACCTGCCGCTATCGCCATGCCCAATATACGAACTGAATCAAGATCCATACCAATTAAGTTAAACTATGCTTGCCGATAATATGCATACTGTACCACACTTAAAACCAATATCCACCTCCACTAATGGCTCGCGTGGGGGTCAACAATTGCGAGCTTTATAAAGAAGAGTGTGAGCATGGCAAATACTGCCGCCTGCACGACACCCACAAATGTCTCAAATGCCATCAGGGGCACTGGCAAAACATAGGGCATAAAGTAGCTCACTACCGCCAAGAGCACTTCGCCGGCAAAAATATTACCAAACAAACGGAAAGAAAAAGAGACGAAGCGCGAAAGTTCGCTCACCAGCTCGATAAGTCCAACGATAAAGTTGAGAGGTGAAGAAAAATTGATAAATTTTGAACCATATCGAAGCGCCCCCACTATAACAATGCCGCTTATCTCGATTGCAATAACAGCGATGACAGCAAGCGCGAGCGTGATATTGAGGTCGGTGTTGACAGGGCGGAAAAGCGGAACAAACTCTCCATGTTCAAAAATACCGATACTGCCGAAAAATGGCATAAAGTCAAAAAGGTTTGATGCTGCAATAAAAAGGAATAAGGTTGCAATAAGTGGGAAAAACGTAATAGCACGTTTACGTGAGCCTAAAATCCCCTCCATATAATTGAGCACAAACTCAAAAATCATTTCAAAAAAGTTTTGTACGCGGCCAGGGACGAGTGTCGGTTTGCGACCAACAAAGACAGCAATACTAATGAGTACCACCATCACCATCCAGGCGGCCAACAGCGTGTTGGTGATAGGTATCCCCCAGAGTGTGCCAATACGCTCGGCTGCGAGCGCTATGTGTAAACCCTCGTGCTCCATATATATGAACGATGCTAACACACGTGATATAATTGCACCATGTACGGCGTGATAATGGCAGGCATATGTGCACTTGTGTTGGGAGCAGGTATCGCCACTGTCGCACACAACGCTCGCCCCAATACTCCACTCTATACTTTTAAAGTCGAAGTGAACGACCGCGTCCTGGATGTCATCACAGATACCCAAACCTCACTTGCACACATGGTTGCAAATGTTAACGCCGCGCTCAAATAACCCGCAATGAACTCGCTTGAACTATCGCGCGCACAATTTGGCGACACGGCAGCATTTCATATCATTTGGCCTGCACTCTCGATTGGCCTCTCGCTCTTTATGCTCATCATGGAGGTGTTGTGGCTGTGGACAAAAAAAGACGAGTTTTATCACCAACTCCGTTTTTGGTCGAAGATTTTTATACTCACCTTCGGCATAGGCGTGGCATCGGGTATTCCGCTACAATTCCAATTTGGGACCAATTGGGCCGCATTCTCACAAGCAACTGGCGACTTTTTTGGCAATATTTTAGGATTTGAGTCTACTGTCGCCTTTGCGCTCGAATCGGCATTTTTGGCGATATTCGTTTTTGGATGGAAAAAAGTCGGCCGACGTATGCACTTGTTTGCTAACGCCATGGTGTTTGTTGGCGCCACACTATCTGCCTTTTGGATCATGGCTGCCAACTCGTGGATGCAGATCCCGCGCGGGGTCGTGGTCGAGGGCACCAAGCTGGTAGTGACCGACTATTGGCAAGCGATTTTCAACCCAGGCACACTTATCTCGTTTAGCCATATGTGGGTAGCGTGTGTGGAGACGACACTATTCTTCATGCTTGGGTGGTGCGCGCTTGCGCTCCTTAGCCACAAACAAACTCAAGCCAACAAAGCATTTTACTTAAACAGCTTTCGATATACTTTTTTTACGCTCATTGTGTTTGTACCGCTACAAATATTCCTCGGCCATAGCAGCGGCAAAGTGGTTGAGGAATATCAACCGCAGAAACTCGCTGCAATCGAACTCCACTGGGACACAAACAAGCCAGGCGAAGGCGCTGGATTTAATATCTTTGCTATCCCAAGCAATATAGACGAGAAAAACTCTTTTGCTATCACCATCCCCCACGCACTCAGTATTGTGACAACCGGCTCGCTCACGGGCGAGGTACGCGGGCTTAAAGATTTTCCCAAACATGACAGACCCACAACCGGCGAAGCTGCCGTGGCCTCATACTCATTCCGACTCATGATGCTTATCGGCTTTTTGTTTGCGGCAGTAATCATGTGGGGTCTGTGGTATTGGTACAAAGAGGGATTTACGTTAGAAAAAATTGTTAAACATCGGTTCTTTTTGTGGTTGTGGGTAGTGTGTATGCCACTTGGGTTTGTGGCGACTATTGCAGGCTGGATGACCCGCGAGATAGGCCGCCAGCCGTGGGTGGTATACAACCTGATGCGCACACATCAAGGACTCTCGAGCAACCTAAACACGGACACTATTATAGTAACAATGACGCTCTTTACTATATTATTTATATTTTTTATTGTTTCTTTCCTTTATTTTACACATCGTATCTTCAAAAAAGGGCCTGATTTATCGCAGACTCCCCCCGCACTATGATAGACCTACCTACCATCTGGCTCATTATCATTTGCATTGAGGTGGGGCTCTATATCATGCTCGATGGTATGGACCTCGGCATAGGTGCTTTGACCCTTGTGCCACAAGAAATGCAAAAACGCTCACTCATGCTCCACGCCATTGGCCCCATCTGGAACGCCAACGAAACATGGTTAGTCATTGCCTCGGGTACGCTCTTTGGCGCCTTCCCGCTTGCCTACGGCGTCATCCTCAACGCACTCTATATCCCCATCACCATTATGCTCTTTGGACTTATATTGCGCGCCGTGTCGTTTGAATTTCGCGAGCATGCGCTCAAGCGATTTTGGACAACCATGTTTGGCGTGGGTAGTATGTTGGTTATCATTGGTCAAGGGTTCGTGGCAGGCGGCATCTTAAACGGCATCGTGGTGTACGACAATCAATTTGCAGGTGGGATATTCGACTGGTTTTCAATTTCATCA
>CAZDPP010000004.1:17971-21980 GCA_964507495.1 uncultured Candidatus Saccharibacteria bacterium | reverse complement strand
TCGGGGGTCATTATGGATATCAATACCGGCGAGTTGTTGGCCATGACAAGCTACCCGGAGTATTCGCAAAATGCACTCGAGAGCGGCGACGTGGCGGCGTTTAAAAGTATTAACACAGACAAGCGTCAGCCGTTTTTAAATCGTGCAACCAATGGACTTTACGCGCCGGGCTCCATCGTAAAGCCGGTAGTAGCAGCTGCAGCACTTACCGAAGGGATTGTGAACGAGAACAAAAAGATTTTAAGTACGGGCTCGATTAGTTTACCTAACCCGTATGACCCGGCACATCCATCGATATTTCGTGATTGGAAGGCACATGGGTGGGTTGATGTGCGTGATGCGATCGCGGTTTCATCCGACGTATATTTTTATGCAGTAGGTGGCGGCTTTCAAGACCAGTTGGGATTGGGGATTGAGAAACTTGATGCCTATTTTAAAATGTTCGGATTTTCAACAGATGCCGGACTCGCTGGCTTTACTGAACAAGAGGGCAATATTCCAACGCCCAGTTGGAAAACGAAGCATTTTCCGTCTGACCCGACATGGCGTATTGGTAACACGTACCACACAGCTATAGGGCAGTATGGTATGCAGGTAACTCCTTTGCAGGCAGTAAAAGTAGCGGCTGCGCTCGCCAACAACGGCAAACTACTTACCCCAACACTCATTAAAGATACGCCGGTGCAAAGTAAAAATATCCCGGTGACTCCCGCATCGCTCCAAATTGTGCGAGAAGGGATGCGTCAAGGAGTCGTAAGCGGGATTGCGCAGGCGGTCAAATTTGACTATGTACGCGTGGCAGCAAAGACCGGCACAGCGCAAATCGGTGTGCACAATGAATTTGTCAATTCGTGGATGATAGGGTTCTTTCCGTATGAACGCCCACGCTATGCGTTTGCGATCGTCTTGGAGCGAGGGCCTTCAGGTACGCTCATGGGAGCGCCTGCTGCCACGGGGAGTTTCTTTTCGTGGATGCATGAACACGCGCCCGAATATTTAACTGAGAAATAGAGTGGACTCGGCGTATAGCGGGTTGACTTTTGGCCTAAATTCGCTACACTGGTGTGTCTCTGTGTACTAAATAATTAAAAAACTTTAAACATATGACCGAAGAACTTATCTCACAGGAAAAATTTGAGGAATTGACCAAAGAACTCGACGAGCTTCGCACCAAGCGCCGCAAAGAGGTGGCAGAGCAGCTTGAATATGCGCGCTCACTTGGTGACCTTTCTGAAAATGCCGAATATCAAGAGGCGCGTGAGATGCAGGCCTCGGTTGAGGAGCGTGTGCAAAAACTCGAAACAACACTCAAGAATGCAAAGATCGTCCATGGTGGCAAAAGCGATATGATTGGTATGGGTGCGACCGTGACGGTGCAAAATCTCGCAGGCGAAGACAAACACACCTACATCATTGTGGGCGCCGAGGAAGCCGACATGTTTGCTGGCAAAATCTCATATCAATCGCCGCTCGGAGGCGCACTTCTTGGTAAAAAGAAGGGGGATGAATTTTCGTTCCACACTCCAAAGGGAACACAAAAGTATAAAATTTTGAAAGTAGAGTAAATCTACTTCTGTAGTATACTGGCCTCATGTTTTGGGCAGATAGGGTAGCTAGCGAGGTTGAGGGACGTTTTGGAAAAGACGCTACTCTTGTTATACGCGATGAAAAGACGCTCTCTGGCCGCGTGCATGTGGGTTCTATGCGAGGCGCTGCTATTCACGGCGCAGTGTCGCGCGCACTCACCGAGAGGGGGATTAGTAACACTTTTTTCTGGGAGCACAACGATTTTGATCCGATGGATGATATCCCGGTCTACCTTAACCGCGCTAAGTTCGAACCGTTTTTAGGAATGCCGCTTAAAAACGTACCGTCCCCTGACCCTTCGTCAGCAAATTTTGCAGAATATTTTGCAAAAGATTTTCAGAGCGTCATCGAGGAGGCCGGGTTTCATCCCACATTTTACCGCGGAAGCGAACTGTATCTCTCGGGTAGAATGGACGGTGTTATTCGCGAGGCTCTTGTGGGCGCTGAACGTATTCGCCGCATCTATAGGGAGATTTCCGGTTCGAAACGCGAAGAAACATGGCTGCCTATAAACATGCTATGCCCACAGTGCGGTAAAATCACTACCACGCGCGCCGATACGTTTGATGGTGATGTGGTGCACTTTGTCTGCAACGTTGATGCGGTGCCCTATACGCAGGGGTGTGGCTACGATGGCTCACTTTCGCCGTTTGGCGGTAACGCAAAGTTACCTTGGAAGGTTGAGTGGCCTGCAAAATGGAAGGTGATGGGAGTGCAGGTCGAGGGTGCGGGCAAAGACCACTCGACCAAGGGTGGTTCTCGTGATGTTGCAAATCACATAGCTCGCGAGGTGTTTAATTATGAGCCGCCATTTGATGTGCCCTATGAATTCTTTTTGGTGGGAGGTAAAAAGATGTCCTCGAGTAAAGGTCGTGGTTCGAGTGCGCAAGAGATCGCCGATCTTATGCCGCCTAAAATATTCCGCCTCGCATTGCTCGGCAAAGATATTAACCAAGCGTTCAACTTTGACCCAGAAGGCGATACTATTCCTGTACTCTATGATCTCTATGACAAGTTGGCCGAGAGCTATGCTGCTGGTGTGCGAGACGATTTTGCTCGACTATTTGAGTTTGTAGAAGGTGAAGAATTTTCTCACGTGTATACTCCGCGATTTTCTCAGGTCGCATTTTTAGCACAAATGCCGCACATGGATTTTTTGTCTGAAGTGGCGACGCTCAAAGGCTCGTCGCTCAGCCCTGAGGACCTCGCCGAGGCAAACGAGCGCAAAGCGTATGCGCTTAAATGGCTCGAGCTGTACGCGCCAGAGAAATTTGTATTCAAACTCCAAGATTCATTCCCTGAAACTGCAAAAACTCTAAGCGATGTACAAAAAAAGGCACTACAAAGCTTGAAAGTATTTATCGAGAGCGCTTCAGCTATGCCAAGCGGGGAAGACTTGCACCACAAACTACACTCGCTTAAAGAAGAGGTGCCCATTACCCCAGCTGAGCTCTTTGGTGCGCTCTATCTCATATTCTTGGGCAAAACATTTGGTCCCAAGGCTGGTTGGTTTTTGTCGGTACTCGACCGAGATTTTGTGCTGAGACGCCTCCAAGAATCCATACAATAGAACTACACAGCTCTGGCTTGTGGTCTAAAACCTTTGCCAGAGGGTATTTTTGTTTTCTGATGTGTTTTTGGCTGTGTATGGGGATAACTATGAGTCGCGGTGGGGTAAAGTGTCCTATAATGTCTTTTAGTGGGATGAAGTGGGATGTACTTCAAAAACACTAGGCAATCATGCTCATAGGCGAATACCTACACACTCTTGATAGTAAAAAACGCCTCTCCCTTCCTGCGAAATTTCGCAAAGAAGTTGGCAAGAAAGTCGTTATCACCCGTGGGTTAGACGCATGTTTGTTTATGTTCCCTGAAAAAGCATGGAACGCTATCGCCGAGAAGTTGGTTAATTTGCCGTTTGGGCAAGCCGATACTCGTGGTATGAGCCGTTTTTTGCTCTCGGGGGCAGTCGAGACTGAGGTGGATGGTGCGGGGCGTATATTGGTCCCAGACTTCTTGAAAGATTTTGCCGATTTGCGTTCGCGAGTAGTGTTGGCTGGGGTGTCGGATCGTATCGAGATCTGGAACGAAAAGACATGGGAAGAATATAAGCGCCGTATTGAAAAAAGTGCCGACCAAATGGCCGAAAAACTTGGTGAATTAGGAATTCTATAATATGACATCACGTACTTTAACTCCTGTTCGTGTACAAGGGCGTCTCCGACGAGAGGAGGGCGGCCTCCTACGCGAACAGGAGTCAGGGCACGTGAGCGTCATGCTCGATGAGGTCCTTCAAGGTCTCGAGGTACAAGACGGCGAGGTTGTGGTGGATGCAACGTATGGTCTTGGCGGCCATAGCGCAGCGCTTAAGGCAGAAGCTAACATACATTTGATCGCGATTGATGCAGACCCAAAAGCTGGA
>CAZDPP010000004.1:4446-17961 GCA_964507495.1 uncultured Candidatus Saccharibacteria bacterium | reverse complement strand
TAATTTTGGCGATCTAGATACCGTACTCAAAAAAGAAAAGATCACACAGGTCGATAAAGTGCTTTTTGATTTGGGGTGGAATTCAACACAACTTGTCTCTGGTCGCGGGTTCTCTTTTTTGCATGACGAGGTGCTTAATATGAGCTATGGCAAAAAACCGGCATCAGGATTTACTGCAAGCGAGATCGTAAATACATGGGACGAAGAGACGCTCGCCAATGTGTTCTATGGGTACGGCGAAGAGAAGTACTCTCGCCGTATCGCCAAAGCAATAGTTGAGCGCCGCGCATTGCAACCGATCAAAACCACGATTGAGCTCGAAGAAATCGTCCGTGATGCAGTGCCTGCAGCGTACCGCAAGGGCCGATTGCATCCTGCTACTCGAACATTCCAGGCACTACGCATGGCAACCAACGACGAGTTGGGGGTCACTGAGCGCGGCCTCGCATCAGCTTGGACTCATTTGGCATGTGGGGGGCGGATTGCTGTCATCACATTCCACAGTATTTAGGACAGGTTGGTGAAGCGACTCTTTGCTGCCTATGCCAAAGAAGGTGGGAAGTTGGTATACAAAAAACCTGTCGCGCCAAGTCGAGCCGAAATTATCCGTAACCCTCGTGCGCGCAGTGCCAAGCTCCGCGTTATTGAAAAAATATGCAAAAAATAACTACCATTGCACTTTCAAACATCTATGTGACCCGCGCAACTGCAGTGCTCGCGGGGGTCTGTACAATGGCAGTATTTCTCTATGCTATATTTTTGCTCATCGCAGTGGCTCATACTGCAAGTCGTACTACGGCTGAGCGTGCAATTGGAGAAATTACTGCACATGTAGCTGACCTTCAGACGCAGTACTTGGCGCAAACTAAAAATATTACATTGGCGCATGCAACTGAACTCGGCTTTACATCTCCTGTCGCTGTCTCAACCGTCTACGAAAATAGTGCCGAGCATGGCCTCTCACTCAATCGGGCGTCAAACGTACACTAATGAATAAGCGGTTTCTTGGCCGTATCCGCATACTGACTCTTTTGTGCGCACTGGTGGCACTGATGATAGTCGGCCGCCTCTATGTACTGCAGATCATGCGCGGCGAAGCCTATACTGCTCGTGCTGATGCACAATTTATACAACCCCAAAGCCCGCTGCTTGACCGTGGCACCATATATTTTACTAACAAAGATAATACCAAGATAACGGCAGCTACGATCAAAGATGGTTTTTCGATCGCGGTTAACCCAAGCAAGGTTGTGGATGCTGAGGCACTGTATGAGGTACTCAAAGACACCATAACGCTCAGTCATGATGAGTTTATTGCGAAAGCGACGAAACCAGGAAGCAAGTATCAAGTCGTCGCGCAACATCTCACGAGCGATGTGGGCGAGCAACTGCAAGCCAAGCAGCTCCCTGGACTCATCATCGCTCAAGACAAGTGGCGTGTGTATCCGGGAGGTTCGCTAGCAGCACAAGAGATAGGGTTTGTGGCCTATAATGGCGGCGATACAGTAGAGGGTCGGTATGGGTTGGAGCGACACTACAACTCAACACTTACACGCAATAACAGCGATTTGTATACAAATTTTTTTGTTGAACTCTTTGGCGGTATACAGTCGGTCGTCAAAGGTGAGCCACTCCAAGGTGATATCATGACCACCATTGAGCCTTCGGTCCAAGGCGAACTTGAGAGACAGCTTGAGTTGTATGATAAAGCGTGGCATCCCAAACTCTCGGGCGGCATCATCATGGATCCAAAAACAGGCGAGATATACGCCATGGCCGTCTCGCCCAATTTTGATTTAAATAGTTTTAACACCGAGACAGACCCACTGGTGTATGCAAATCCACTAGTGCAAAACGTTTATGAGATGGGCTCGATTATTAAACCTCTCACGGTGGCGGCAGGCATCGACTCGGGGGCCATTACCGAACACACTACTTATGATGATGTTGGGTGCATTACGGTTGATAAAAAACCGATTTGTAACTTCGACCACAAGGCACGCGGTGTGGTGCCTATACAGCAAATTCTCAGTCAGTCACTCAACATAGGAGCATTATTTGTCGCAACTCAGATGGGGACAAGTACTATGCGCAATTATTTTCTTGAGCGCTATAAGTTGGGTAGCAAAACGGGGATAGATATGCCAGGCGAGGTGAGTGGTATAGTCAAAAACCTCTTAAGTCCCCGTGCTGTCGAGTATGATACAGCGTCTTATGGTCAAGGTATTGCACTTACACCACTTGAGACGGTGCGGGCGCTTTCGGTGTTGGCAAATGGGGGATTTTTGGTGACACCGCATATAGTAAACGCAGTGCGCTATACAACAGGCGTAACTAAAAAAATCAATACCAGTGAAAGAGTCGCCGTGCTTAAACCCGAGACCGCAACCGTGGTGAGTCGTATGTTGACTGAAGTAGTTGATAAGGCGCTTGTGGATGGTAAGAACAAAATAGAACATTATTCTGTAGCAGCAAAAACGGGTACTGCCCAGATTGCAGACCCGGTACATGGGGGCTACTATACAGATAGGTTTTTGCACAGCTTCTTTGGATATTTCCCGTCATACAATGCGCAATTTATCGTGTTTTTGTTTGCGGTCGAACCCACAGGAGCTCCTTATGCCTCAACCACGCTCGCTCCGCCATGGCACTCGCTGACACAATTCCTTATTAATTATTACAACGTTACTCCCGACCGCTGATATGCGCGAATTTCTACGAAAAACACTTGTCACTATTCTTATCTGGGAAGCGCGCTTGGTGGTGCGCAAATATCGTCCGCACATTATAGCTATCACCGGAAGTGTCGGCAAAACGTCGACCAAGGATGCGGTGTATTCAGTGTTGGCGCAAGAGTACCATGTGCGCAAAAGCGAAAAAAGTTTTAATAGTGACATCGGGCTTCCTCTCACTATTTTGGGCTGTCCTAATGCGTGGGATAATCCTCTGAAATGGCTACAGAATATAATTGACGGGCTCCTTTTGATCCTATTCCGAGCAAACTATCCTCGATGGTTGGTGCTTGAGGTGGGGGCAGATAAACCTGGAGATATTTCCTCGTTTGCAAAATGGTTGCCGGTTGATATTGTCGTCATTACTCGTTTGCCGGAGATGCCGGTCCATGTGGAGTTTTTTGACTCACCACAGGCCGTGGTGGAAGAGAAAGCATCGCTCATCGAGGCACTCAAACAAGATGGCACATTGGTGCTCTATGGAGACGATGAACGCACCCGAGCACTCTCGGCCCGCACTCAAGGCAAAACGATACACGTGCTCACGTTCGGTACGAAGCAAGATGCTGATGTTCGTGCGACACACTTTGCGCTGGCGTATGGGGAGGGTGTACACAAATGGCCCACAGGTGTGCAGGCACATTTGGATATTGCTGGAAACTCGGCGCCTATACACATGAAGGGTGTCTTGGGGACTCCTGCACTATTTTCGGTTTTAGCTGCAGCGGCTGTTGGGAGCGCATTGGGGAAAAATGTCAGAGAAATTGTTGATGCGCTTGAGACATATGAACCGCCTCATGGGCGTCTGCACATGCTGCCAGGAATCAAAGACACGCTCATCATTGACGACACATATAACTCATCTCCGGCGGCGGTTGTGGCCGCGCTCGATACGCTCGCACTCATTAAGGCGAAAGGGAGAAAAATTGCAGTCCTCGGTGATATGCTTGAACTTGGTCGCTATTCGGTTGAGGAACATCGAAAAATTGGCGCACATGTGGCCAAAACAGCTGATGCTCTTGTGACTGTTGGGTTTCGTGCACGAGGTATGGCCGAGGGCGCGCTTGATGCGGGAATGTCTGATGGTGTTATTGTGCAATATGAAGATGCGTACAAGGCGGGCAACGAGCTTGCGGGGGCCATAGGGCCTGGTGATTGCGTGCTCATTAAGGGCTCACAGAGTATGCGTATGGAGAGGGTTGTTGAGATGCTTATGCAAGAACCCGAGCGCGCACGCGAATTGTTGGTGCGACAAGACATGGATTGGAAAAAAAGATAAACAAAAAATCGCTCACTAAAAAGTGAGCGATTTTTGCTACCGATTAAATTAAAATTGTGTATCAAGGTTGTTTACTGCACTTTTTCGATACTTGTGGCCCTTATAATGGCGTCAATGTCGTACTTTTGTGTACCGCTAAGTTGGCTGGCAGGGGTCACTAAGCCTGTGACGCGGCCCTTGGGGCCGGCAGGGAAGTCGACAGGGTAGGTCGACATAAGGCTAGTGTCGATAGCTATGTGCCCGTCGCCCTGGTCAAGAGCAATGCCAAACGCGCATTCCATTGTCTGTGGGCCGGTTTTGATTTTATGTGGCAAACATTCCCAATAGCCCGTAATAGTTTGTTGTTGTGGGAGTTGGCTATACGCGCCCTTGGTGGCAGCCACAATGAACCACGTACCCTCTCGGTTTTCTAGTGTCAGAGTTACTGGGTATACAGCCGCAGGGGCGGCATCTGCTTGGTTGGTAACCTCAATAACGTTACCCTCGACTACGGCCCTCCCTCCTTCAAAGCGTACGTCTACAATATCGATACGCTCAGGCCGAGGGTTTGAGGTGCTGCGGCCGAGTGCTTGGACGCCCTCGGGGTACCATTGCATCAAAAGTTCAGGCGCTACATATTCGCTATAAATTGCCTCCATGGCATTTTTGCGGTCGGTTGCAGGTGCAAATAGGGGAACGAGTTGTAGTTTTTTGCCAAAATCTGTGACGATGGCTCGCACCGCGGAGTCGTCGGCATTTGAGACAGTGGCGCCAGGATTAGTAGGTGTGTGATGAGTATATACATACCATCCACTTGTAGTAAAAAGAACTGTAATAATAGTCGCTACTACAATGTCGCGTGTCATGTGGGTAGTATAGCAAAACTATAATTAGAACGAGCCGGTTTTTATTTCTCCATGGCGTTTAAAGTTTGCGAAGATGACTCCGCTCGGAGAGTGCGAACATTCCAACAAAACAAACGCAGCAGGGATTTGTCCACCATCAAAGAGGCGCTTGCCAGATCCTAGTGTCACAGGGAAGATCTTGAGCCACAGCTCATCCACAAGGTCATTTTTGAGTAGGGTTTGGACAAAGTTACCGCTGCCGTGCACCTGGAGCTCGGGGCCCTCGTCTTGTTTTAATTTTTTTATTTCCTCAACGACGTCGTCTCCAAGTACAACCGTCTTTTCCCAATCGGTTTCAAGTGGAGTAGAGGAGGCTACATATTTTGTTGCTCGGTTAATGGCCTCACCAATAATATTGTCGTTGTGCTTAGGCCAATAGGGCTTCCAAATATCATATGTTTTTCTCCCCAACAACAAATCAAACGGGTGCCCCATTTGCTCGCTCATAACATTGCCCGTATATTCGTCCATAAAAGGCACTGTCCACCCTCCATATTTGAATCCGCCCGATGTGTCTTCCTCGGGTCCACCAGGCGCTTGCATCACACCGTCGAGCGTAATAAATGACAAGACAATTATTTTCCTCATATAAAGGATTATAGCACCAATAATTGTGTCGTTTGTGACCCTACGGGGAATCGAACCCCGATTTAAGCCTTGAGAAGGCTCCGTCCTAACCGTTAGACGATAGGGCCGTAGTGGGGAAGAGAACAAAAGCTCGGCTTTTGTTATTGCCCCGGACGAGGACCTATATAAGCGTATATAGGTCCATATTTAGCACCAACACATCATATCAAAAAAGTGAAGAGGTGGCAAAAGTAACAAGGAGACTAAAAAAGAAACCCCGCACGATCGCTCGCGCGGGGTGGGGAGGGAGTCCGAGGGTTCAGTGTTTAGGCTGAGCCTCCTGTTGCGCCGGTAGCTTGGAGACACAAGTCGTCGAGTGAACCCAGAGAGGCCCTCTCGGAGTGCTCACCATGTGATTCCAAAAATGCCGTGACCCACACCCACAAGGGCAATAGGCATCGGCCGCAAGAACCATAGGGCGTGGCCACGGCTGCCTTCTCGAAGTTTTTCGTATTGCGTGTGACATGCTCATCTCCGTTAAGAGGTCGCAAGGCACGTACAGGCGAAGCTGACACAAAAATACCCCGAGAGCAGGGTATTTGTCAAGTGACGTTGGGTGTGGTCTTATGCGAATAGAGAATCCACAATCTCTTTGACCACAGTACCGTCGGCGGTTCCTTTGAGTTCTTTCATCAGGGCGCCAATGAGCTGGTTGGCCTTTGTCTTGTCGGTCACACCAAGCTCGGCCGCCTTTGCGCGAACGGCCGCCTCCACAGCATCGCGGGGGAGCATCGCAGGCAAGAATTCCTCGAGTATCAAGAGCTCCTCTTTTTCTTTTGCGGCCAGATCGGCGCGATTGCCTTTCTCAAACTGTTCAATCGAGTCCTTACGCTGTTTAGCGCCGCGGCGGATGAGGTTCATGATGTCGTCCTCGGATAACTCCTCGGTTGGTTTTTTACCTTTTGCAACAAGTTCGTTGGTGGCATTTGAAAGTAGTCCGCGCATGACCGAGAGTTTAAGTTCGTCGTGGTTGCGTAGAGCCTCTTTGACTGCTTCGCGAAGTTGTGTGTGTGTCATATACAGCAGCATACCAGAAAGCGGCTTATGATACACTAGGTTTATGAATGCATTGTTGATAGGTGTAGTGCTTGTGTTGTCTGCTATAAATCTTGCCGCACTCTATTTTTTTTGACGCAGTCGCGGCCAAGGTGTTGCTGCTGATACCCAAGCTCTCGTGCTATTGCAGTATCAACCACAAAATTTGACCCGTTCTATTGAGAGTAAGTTGGGCGAGGGGACAAGCCGCATGTTTGAATCGATGAAGACCCAATTTGACCAATCGCAGCGTCTCATGGGTGACATCACCGACCGTGTATCGCTGCAGTTGATAGAGGTGGCTCGGGGCGTGACGCAGACTCAAGAGTCGACCAAGCAAGTCTTTACTATTGCCGAGCAATTGAGCAACTTAGAGAAGGTGCTCAAGAATCAAAAACAGCGCGGCAACTTGGGTGAGGCGAGTCTGGAGTTGGTAATGAGTAATATATTGCCGCCCACAGCTTACAAAATGCAGTATGAGTTCCCAGGTGGTGAGACGGTTGATGCGGTGATATTCACCAAAGAGGGGGTTATTCCCGTCGACGCGAAATTTCCGCTCGAAAACTATACCCGCCTCCATGACGAAAAAGATGATGTCCGGCGCGTTGAGTACGAAGAGGCCTTTAAGCGCGATCTCAAAAAACGCATCGACGAGACGAGTAAATATGTTCGCCCCAAAGACGGCACGCTGCCATTCGCATTTATGTATATACCCGCTGAAGGTATATATTACGACCTGCTCAACGACGGCGTCGGTGCAGTGAATACGCGTAATTTGCTTGATTATGCGCAAAACGATAAAAAGGTGATAATCGTCTCACCTACAACCTTTGCTGCTTATTTGCAGTCGGTGCTCTACGGATTTAAGGCGTTCAAGATCGAGGAGCAAGCAAAAGATATTGCTAAGAATGTCGAGGCGCTTGGCCGACACCTTAACGCCTATCAAGAGTTTTATAAAAAGCTCGGTGCCTCGCTCTCAACCACTATCAATCACTATAACGCTGGGACTAAGGAATTGGGTAAGGTCGAGAAGGATGTGTTGCGTATTGACGCCTCGACTGAAATCAATATCGATCTGCCAGTACTCGACAAGCCACTTTTGGAAGATAAGGATTAAAAAATCTCGGATTTCAATTGCTACTTGAGCAATCGAAATCCGAGAACAACAGCACCCACACTAAAGAGAAGATACCAGCCCCAGAAGCTCAGACCGAAGCGTGAATTTTTCCACCCTACGGAATCATTATTGGGAGTGTTAGGCGACAATGTGTCCGACATAGCCACTTCTCCCTCTCAACTACCCTAAAGTATAACTCTGTTTTCAGACGCAAGGGTTCTTTGTGCACTCTAAATACCCCTCTTGCGTGCCGCCTCCCGCTAGGTTATAGTATCCGGGCACTATATGGCCACCAAAACCAAAGAAATAGCAGCGGAATTTGCCGTTATTGAAACCGGCGGGAAGCAATATCTCGTAGCGGAAGGTGATACCCTTAAGATCGAAAAAATCCCTGGTGAACACAAGGTAGGGGACTCGGTGGTGTTTGATAAAGTCGTGTTATATGAAAAGGGTGCAGATACAACCATCGGCCAACCCTATATCGACGGAGCTAAAGTCTCGGCTGAGATTAAGAAAATCGACCGCCTCAAAAAGGTAACCGTTATTAAATACAAAGCAAAAAGTAACTATTTTAAAAAGCGCGGCCATCGCCAACCATTCTTCGAGGTTAAGATTTCTAAGCTCTCGTAGACCTAATTTCTCGATTTAAGAGCATTTTGTATAGTATCGGGGTCCGCATACTCGAGCTCTGAGCCAGTCGAGAGGCCGCGTCCCAATGAGGATGTTTTGAAGTTGAGCCCTTCGCTTAGGGGGCGGATTTTTTCGTATAAGATTTGTCTCGTGTGGTCGCCCTCGGTCGTGGCGGAGAGGCCTAAAATGAGCTCGGTTAGTATAAGTTCCGACGCGTCGGCCTCGATGCGCTCAAGCAAGGGGCGTATACGAATGTGTTTTTCGGGCTCTTCGGCTGCAAGTGGGATGGTTCCTCCGAGTACAAAATACATACCTCGAAATCCGCTCCGTTCGACATTTTCGATATCAGCATCTTTCTCAACTACAAAGAGGATGCTTTTATCGCGTGTAGGGCCAGCACAGATAGTGCAGAGACCATTTTTTTCGGCACTCTTCACAAACCACCTGAAGCATTTTTTGCATTGGCTAGTTTGTGTGCCGAGGTGTCGGATATTCTCTGCTAAATCGCTGCGAAACCCAGGCCGCTCGGAGAGCAAAAATTGCACAAAACGCCTCGCTTGCCGGGGGCCAATGCCAGGGAAACGCTCAAAAAGATCAGTCAATTGCTCGAGTGGATTCATGTGTTAAAAATCATTCGCAGCGGCTGTGTCAAACGCGCCAAAATCGGTCTTTTCCAAGGTGACGTACGTGGTGCGCTTGTCATCGAAATACAATTCGATCTGTCCCACAGGGCCATTGCGGTGCTTCTCGATCAAAATCTCGGCGATATTAGGGCGCTCGCTTTCCTTGTTTGTTTTGTCATCGCGGTGGATAAACATAACAACGTCGGCGTCTTGTTCAATCGAGCCCGAGTCGCGCAAGTCCGAAAGGCGTGGCTTGCCTCCACGTTGTTCGACTGCGCGCGAGAGTTGCGAGAGAGCGAGTACTGGTACATCAAGTTCGCGTGCCAAGTTTTTAAGCGAGCGCGAAATCTCGGTTACTTGCTGCACCATCGAGTCACTTGCTTTAAAACCTGTTGGCGTCATCAGCTGCAAATAATCAACTATAAGGAGGCCGAGTCCGTGCTCGCGTTTGAGTTTGCGCGCAACGGAGCGCATTTTCAAAATGTTGGTGCCGGGTTGATCGTCAATAAAAATAGGAGCTTGTGAGAGCCTGTCGTATGCGTCGCGGATACGAGAAAAATCTTCTTGGTCGGTGATACGGCCTGTGCGCAAATTCCACGCGTTTACTTTAGCCTCGGCGGCAACCATACGGTCGACCAGCTGCTGTGCCGACATCTCGAGCGAAAAGTAGCCCACCGTCGTGCCGTGGAGTATGGCGGTTTGTCGCGCGATATCGAGTGCGAGCGCGGTTTTTCCCACACTGGGTCGAGCAGCAAGGATGATGAGGTCAGATTTTTGCAGGCCGGCTAGCAGATTGTCGAGGTCACGAAAACCGGTGCGGGCACCACGTAGCTCATCTTTGTGCTCTTGCAAGTGCTCAAGGCGCGCCCATGCCTCGGTGAGTGTGTCTTTGATTGATGTAAACTTCGACATTGTGGGTGACGACGTCACCTCATAGATTTTTTTCTCGGCCTTATCGAGTGTCTCATCGATCTCCTCTGCCTCGTCGTAGCCAAGCTCGGCCACAAACTCACCCGCGTCAATGAGCGAGCGGAGCATAAACTTTTTTTGTACCTGGTTTGCGTAGTGCCGCGCGTTTGAGGCTGCGGGCACCTCGCTTGCTAGGTCGGCCAAGTATGCGACACCGCCAACGCCCTCCAGAGACCCTAGGTCAGATAGTTTTGCGCGTACGCTCTCAATATCGATTGGTTCATTTTTTGCAAAGAGCGCCACCATTGCGCGCCAGATAATGCGATGTTTTTCGCTATAGAATGCATCTGCCACCAATACCTCACTTGCCTCCATCATGCCTTCAGGGCGGATCATCACAGCACCAAGGAGTGCCTTCTCGGTCTCGAGTGTCTGGGGTGGAACGCGGAGTTTTTTTTCTTTGCCAGCCATGTCACTTAGAGTACCTTACCCCAAGAACGACACCAAGAGGGCAAGCGCAATAGCGCTCATAATGAGCGTAATGGCAATACCCAACGCGTTAGACAAACGGTTATTTGTGTGTTTGCCTAATATTTTTTTATTATTGCCAATGAGTAAAATGAGTACCAAAAGTGGTGGGGCAAGTAAGCCGTTTAATATGGCCGAGTAGTAGAGCATTTGCATGGGGCCAATAGGGCTAAGATTGACACACAATCCTACCAATGTGGCTGTAATGATGATGCCGTAGAATCCAGGCGCTTGAGAGTATTTTTTGCCTAACCCCTCTTTCCACCCAAAGGTCTCAGCAAGTGCGTAAGCTGCCGAGCCCGCCAAGATCGGCACCGCCAAAAGCCCCGTACCTACGATGCCGACCGCAAACAAAAAGAATGCAAGGTCGCCGGCAAATGGCCGCAGCGCTAATGCCGCGTCTTGTGCGGTACTGATACTAGTAATGCCATTTGTAAACAGTGTAGATGCCACAGTGAGCACAATAAAAAACATAATGAGCTGCGAGAAGAACATTCCCACAGTAGTACTCCAACGCATGCGGGTAATATCACCCCTCTCTATCGTGGGGGTTCCGCCGCCCATGTCGTGTATTTTGTGGGTAGCGACTTCTTCCTCAACTTCTTCATCTGCTTGCCAGAAAAATAGATACGGCGAAATGGTGGTACCCAAGATGGCTGCTATGTTGAGTAGGTAATTTTTACTTAATTCGATATGGGGTACAAAGGTGGAATAGGCGATATGCGACCAATCTTGTGTTATCAAGAGTGCTGTTGCGACATAGGCAAGTAGACTGATCGTCAAGTATTTTAAAAATCGTGCATACGTTGGGTACGGTACAAAAATCTCAACTGTTAATATAAACGCCGTAACAGCAAGGAGTAGAAATATGAACGACTGGGGGAGGATGAGCTGTAGTGCCGCGGCCATTGCGCCCAAGTCGGCACCAATGTTGATAGTGTTGGTTATGAGTAACACAACAACCGCGGCCCACAATACTTTTTTCGAGTAGTGTGTTTTGATGATCGATGCCAAGCCACGACCCGTCACCAAGCCGATGCGCCCGCACATTTCTTGCACTGCAAGCATGAAGGGGAATGAGAACGGCGCTGTCCATAGTTGGCTAAACCCAAATTGTGCGCCCGTCTGCGAGTAGGTGGCGATACCCGAAGGGTCATCATCGGCGGCGCCTGTTATAAATCCTGGACCAAAGGATCTGTAAAGTCGTCTCAAAAAGGAATCTTTCTTCATGTCATTGTTAGCGTCTTGATAGCTCACTTTTGTGCGCCGTATCTTTTACATCATATCCAAGCGCCTCGAGCTGTGCGCGCAAATTATCTGCCTTAGCAAAATCTTTTGCTTCTCGTGCTGCATCTCGTTCAGCAAGTAGTTTTTGTACATCTTCTGGCAACTGCGTTTGTGGGATGACTGTGAGTCTGGTCTGCTCACGTTCATCCGAGAGTCCAAGGCACAGTATGGTGTCAGCATGCAAGAGTGAGGCGCGCTTAGCGGCGGGGGAGACGGCGTCATCTTTGACCAACTCCCACACTCGGGCGAGTGCCTTGGGTGTGTCGAGGTCGTTGGCCATCGCCGTCATGAAGTCGTGTACAAACTGCGAGTCGGCCTCGCCACCTTCGGCCTTTGAGAGTTCTTCAAAGAAAAATCGATTAAGCCTTGCGAGTGCGGTACCCGCACCCTCCAGAGCATCCCAGGTAAAGTTAGATGGTGTGCGATAGTGGCCAGTGAGCGCCCAGTAGCGAAATGCTTTAGCCGACAGTCCGCGGTCGGTTATGTTGTGTAGGTATACCGTGTTGCGGAGTGATTTTGAAATCTTTTTCCCCTCGATGGTGATGTGTGAATTATGCATCCAGTAACGCGAAAACTGCTTGCCGCTTACAGCTTCAGCTTGAGCTATTTCATTGTTGTGGTGGATGGGTATGTGTTCGATGCCGCCGGTATGGATATCGATCTGCTTGCCGAGTAGTTTGAAGATCATCGCAGTGCACTCGATGTGCCAGCCCGGGAACCCAAGCCCCCAAGGACTCTGCCAGCCGATTTTCTTGTCAGACTTCCATAGTACGAAATCAAAAGGTGTGCGTTTTTCGTTATTTTCGCTCACTCGAGCACCCTCTTTTTGGCCCGACAAATTAATCCCGCCCAACTTGCCATATGTAGAGAATCTTGAAGTATCAAAATATACTCCATCTTTTATCTTGTATGCATAGCCTTTTTCCTCAAGTGTTTGGATGAGTGCAATTTGCTCAGGAATGTAGGCGCTTGCTCGAGGGAATTGTATCGATGATGTATCGACTCCTATGAGCGCGATATCTTTTAAGTAGAGCTCGGCATATTTTTCAGCCAAGATGTGCATGTTCTCAAGCGTGAGTGCCATACCTTCTTTTTTGAGCCCCTTGCTCATCCTGTCCTCGCCCACGTTGGCGTCACCCTCGTTGTCGCCCGAGAGGTGCCCAAAGTCGGTGATGTTTATCACTTGCTTCACGTCGTACCCCCAAGCTTCGAGTGTGCGGCGAAGAGTGTTGCCAAACACCACACTAAACATATTGCCTATGTGTTGTTGGTCGTACACCGTGGGTCCGCAGTTGTACATCTTGACCTTACCCTCGGTAAGCGGAGTAAAAATCTCGAGAGTGCCCGAGAGTGTGTTGTGGAATTTCAACTGTGGCAGCGCGCCCATTTCTTTTTTGATAAATCCAAACATACTACAGCAGATTTTTAATAATTCCGTACATGTCGACCACAAATGTAATCGAGAAAATAAAGAACATGAGTATGGTCAGAAGTTTCATCAATTCGTTTTGTTTGGTTGTGAGGAGCGAGTTGTTTGTCTCGCGCAGTTCGGTCAAAGAACTGTGGAGGTTTTTAAACGTGCGCTCGATGCGCTCGTAGGCGCCAGCAAGGTTGTGTACGTGGTAGGTAAATTCTACGCCAAACATACGCACCGTTGCGGCCTCAAACGAGCGCAGCATTTCGTCGTGTGGGGCAAGTGCTTGGTGGAGGTCGTGCAAGGTGCGCCCTACTTGCGAGAGCTCGGCGACCATGCGCTTTTCTTCACCTTTAAAAATATGTTCTTCCACATCATGCAGGCGGCGTTTGATTGCCTCGCATTCGGTCAGCAGTGCTTGGTAGAGGCTCTGTACAATGGCAGCAAACA
>CAZDPP010000004.1:0-4436 GCA_964507495.1 uncultured Candidatus Saccharibacteria bacterium | reverse complement strand
CTCCATGAGTTATCGCTGTGTCGTGTCCCAAGACGGCATCAACCTCAAACGCTTGCGCAAACGAGTGTATGGGGTCGACGTCTTCATAGCGCGCGGTTATCAGAAAATGTTTGCCTATAATAAAGTCTATTTCTTGGTCGGCTTTATGATGACCACTCTGGAAAAGAGGGACATGCAAAATAACGTACAGCAAGTCGCCGCGTTTTTCGACTTTTGGTTTGTAGGATGGAAGCAAAAGCTCTTCAGCCAATAAAGGGTCGATTGAAAATTCTTTCATAAGCGAGCGAACCTCCTCCGGAGTTGGAGCTATGCAGTCTACCCACACTAGATTTCGGCGCGTATGCCTCGTTATCATGCCTCTAGTATACCACCGTGTTATACTGTGGACATATGACGAAAACAAAACTACGGGCCGTCGGGGTGCTTTTGGCTATTGCGGCGGCTTTCGGCAGCGGCATATACGCTGGTGTATCTGAAAGACAACACAACCTCGCCGTGGCAGCCGATATGGATGGAGTTACGGTAATGATAAACGGCATCCCAGGCGCTGGGGTGGACATGACCCAGTTTTGGGCAGCGTATAAATTGCTCAACGAAAATTTTGTGGTGACCCATGCCTCAAGCAGTTTCCCTTCAACACAAGAACAAATCTATGGCGCAATCGAGGGGCTCACTGCAAGTTTTGACGACCCATACACGAGCTTTTTCCCTCCGGCTGATGCGCAGATCTTCCAAGAAGATATCAACGGCTCATTTGGTGGGGTGGGTATGCAGATCGATAACAATGCCGAGGGGGCGCTCGTGGTGGTTTCGCCGCTCAAAGATACACCAGCCGCTCGTGCGGGCATCCATAGTGGCGACATCTTGCTCAAGATCGGCACCACAACAACAGACGGCCTCTCTGTTGAAGATGCGGTCAAAATCATCCGTGGTCCTGTGGGGTCGACTGTTGAGATTACTCTCGTCCGCGCAGGAGAGAGCAAACCACTTGTGATATCTGTGGTGCGTGACACCATCAACATCCCAACCATCAAGGCCTACAAGCGTGACGACGGTGTGTTTGTGATAGAGCTCTACAGCTTTTCTCAAAACTCGGCAGACTTATTCCGCGATGCACTGCGCCAATTTGTACAATCGGGTAGCAGCAAACTCCTCTTTGATTTGCGTGGTAACCCAGGGGGCTACCTCGACTCGGCAGTGGTGATGGCGAGCTATTTCTTGCCTGTGGGCGATGTTGTTGTGACCGAGGACTTTAAAGGCAAACAAGACAACGAGTCGCACCGCAGTTTGGGTTACAATGTCTTCCAAGGTAATCGCAACTTTAAGATGGCGATACTTGTCGACCAAGGCTCGGCCTCAGCATCAGAGATTTTGGCGGGAGCATTGGCTCAACATGGCGTGGCCAAGCTTGTCGGCACACGCACCTTCGGCAAGGGCTCAGTGCAGCAATTGATGGAGCTCGGTAATGGTGCAGAATTAAAAATAACTGTCGCTCGATGGCTTACACCCAACGGCAGTTCAATATCAGACGGAGGACTCCAGGCAGACATAAAAGTTGATCGCACAGCAGCTGATGTGAAGGCAGGGAAGGACCCGCAGACAGACGCGGCGGTTAAATATCTTCTAGGAAATTAAAAATACAAGGGTTACCCTTGTATTTAATGTGGAAAAGTAAAGGAGCTGCAGCAGAAGTTTCTGCTGCAGCCCCTCTGCGTGTCGAAAGAACGTGAGCTTGTTAGCCCTTGCCGCCCCAGCCGCCGTTGTTGGGATCATGGGGGTTGTAGACCCCCGTGATCATCGGGTTGAGGCTCCCGTCAGGGCTGAGCAGGGCCCCGCCGAGCGCCTCCACGATCGAGCCGTGGATGGTGAAGTCGGTGTTGGCGCCCTGCACATGCAGGGTTTTGCCGACGATCTTCATGTCGTCGATATTGGGGTAGATGTAGTTGAAGTCGATGGTGTCGAGCGTATTGCCCGCCACCCATACGTCTCCCACCAGCGGGCCCCGTTCGTCGTAGCTGAACCCGAAGCGGAACATGTCCGCCCCGAGACCGCTGTTGATGGTGTCTCCGATACCCGCCCAGATGGTGTCGTTGCCGGCGCCGCCGTTGATGGTGTCACTGCCCATGCCGCCATAGAGCAAATCATTGCCCATGCCGCCGTTGAGCGAGTCGTTACCGACTCCGCCGTCGAGCGAGTCATTGCCCATGCCGCCGTTGAGCGAGTCTTCCCCGTACTGGCCGTAGAGCGAGTCGTCGCCGGCGCCGCCGAGCACCGTGTCATCATCACCACCTGCCCAGACGATATCGTCGCCCGCGCCGGCGTTGATGACGTCGTCGCCGCCGGTGAGGTCTGTGTACCAGCCGCTGGACAGGCGCCCGCTGCCGCCATCGATGATGTCGTTGCCGCCGCCCACAGTGATGGTGTCGTTGCCGGCGCCGCCGTACGCGGTGTCGTTGGCACCAAAACCGACGATCTTCATGCCCTTCATGTCGAAACCCCTTGTTGTGTGGACTCCCAAGGCGGATTGCCTGGGGATATCGTCCACAAATGAATGTATCATATCTCTATACAAATGTCAAGTAATGGGTTCTTATATAAAAAAACGCTACGCACTAGGCGCAGCGGGAGGCGAGGGGAGGGCATGTGTGTTCTGTGTTTGGGGGAACATGCTCACCACAAAACTCACAATCACCCCCGCTCCAATTCCAGGGTTCGTCGAGGACGACTGTTACTTCATCCCTTTCTGAAGGTCGAGCTGGGGCAGGCTTTGTTGTTGTGGGTTGAGACATCACACACCTAAAGATCTTGTTCACTTACTTATACTACAAAAAAACTATATTGGTCAAACAAGACTTTTCTGCTATACAGTAGGTATGAAAGTAATTTTCCTTAAAGATGTCCGCCGCGTGGGTGCAAAGGGTGAGGTCAAGGATGTATCCGACGGCTATGCCGCCAATTTTCTCTTCCCACAAAAGTTGGCCGAGGTTGCAACCGAGCAAAAAGTAAAAGAAATCGAAGCCGCACAGAAGGCACAAGAGGAGGCTGCTCGCAAAGAGGCCGCTGTTTTAGACAATAAAGTACTCTCACTGCAAGGCAAAACAGTAACGTTGGCGCTCAAGGCAACCGAGAAGGGCGGATTGTTTAAGGCCGTCGCCGCAAAAGATGTAGCAAAAGCAATACTCGGCCAGCATGCGCTCGAGATCCCTGAGGATGCTATAGACATACAAACTGCAATTAAAGCAGTGGGTGAGTATCAAGCAACTATTGTCAGCCGAAACGAAAAAGTGACCATCCAAATTGTGGTCACTCCTTCAGTCATCTAACTTAGGAATTTACTATTTTGTAACAACGTCGACTGCTGAGCGCACTTTGGTGTGGCCAGCAAAGCTTGTCTTGCGTACATTGCGGAAGGCAACTACACCCTCCTCGAGTGCAAAAATGGTGTGGTCTTTGCCAAGGCCCACATTGCGGCCAGGGATCATACGAGTGCCGCGTTGGCGCACAATAATGTCACCTTTTTTTGCCTTTTCACCGGCAAAAAGCTTAACGCCGAGATATTTCGCGTTTGAGTCGTTGAGGTTTTTAGCTGTTCCGCCTGCCTTTTTTGATGCCATACGTTATATACTGTTGTAAAGCCATGCTACCAAAAAGCCTCCAAATACACAAGTCTCTACTTTCGCGCTTCCTTGTGCCACTTATTGTGGTCCTAGTGGGGGTGGGGGCTTTTGGGCTTGGCCGCCTTTCGATGCTACAAGAACAGAGGGTGGGTATTAAGATATATGCTCCAGGTGGCTCAATTGCGACTTCGACCCCAAACGCAGTACAATAGCCTCATGCTTATTGTTGATGTAGAGGCAAGTGGTGTTGATTATCAAAAAAATTCTATCGTAAGCGTAGGTGCTATCGATCTGGCTCACCCCACAAAGCAGTTTTATGAAGAGTGTCGCGTGTGGGATGGTGCTCATATCGAAGAAGGTGCTATGGAGGTCAATGGTTTTACGCGCGAGCAGGTAACAGACCCAAGCAAGCAAACGGAGGCCGACTTGGTGCACAAATTCCTCACTTTTGCTATACAGCTCGATGAGCGCACACTTGCGGGGCAAAATGTCTCGTTTGATCGCGACTTTTTGCGCGCGGCGGCCGTGCGCGCTGGGCACACTAACTGGCCCTTAGCTCACCGCACTATCGACACCCACACACTGTGCTATATGCATATGATAAAAAATGGCATGACCCCGCCAACCGACCCCGAGAAAAAGCACTCAGCGCTCAATCTTGATGCTGTACTCAACTACTGTGGCATACCCGACGAACCTGCGCCCCACAACGCACTCACGGGGGCCAAGAGCCATGCCGAGGTAATATCACGCCTCTTATATGGAAAAAAACTTCTACCCGAATTTGAGCAGTTCGATATCCCGTGGCGAACATAATCT
>CAZDPP010000003.1:22928-26012 GCA_964507495.1 uncultured Candidatus Saccharibacteria bacterium | reverse complement strand
TATGGACTCACAGGTGCAGGAAATAAAAGACAAGCTCTCGATAAACGAGGTGGTGGGGCAGTATGTGCAGCTGCAAAGGGCTGGGCGCAATTTCACTGCCAAATGCCCTTTCCATAAGGAAAAAACACCGTCGTTCCATGTCTCACCCGAGCGGGGGAGCTATATCTGTTTTGGCTGTGGCGAGCGCGGCGACATTTTTTCGTTTGTGCAAAAAATTGAAGGGATTGATTTCCCCACAGCGCTCAAACAACTGGCCGAGAAGGCTGGCGTGGTTTTGAAGCGCGACTTTACGCCCAAAGAAGACCATACAGAAAAAGACGAAAAACTCCGCCAGGTGTGCGAAGCTGCGACAAAATTTTTCGTGGCTGAGCTCGGCAAGCGCCTCGACGTGCAAGATTATTTGCGTACACGCGGTATGCACGACGAGACGCGTGACGCATGGCGCCTAGGCTATGCGCCCGCAAGTTGGCGTGCGCTGTCTGAGTACCTGGCGCGTGCGGGGTATACACCAGATGAGATGTTTGAGGCCGGGCTTGTGGCGCGCTCAGACAAAAAACCGGGCGAAGTGTACGACCGCTTTCGAGGGCGCATCATGTTCCCGTTGTTTGATGCACTAGGCCGCGTGATTGCATTCTCGGGTAGATTTTTTGAAAAGGTTGAAGGATCAAAAGAGGAGAGTGATCCTGCAAAATATGTAAACTCTCCCGAGACAGCGCTGTTTAAAAAATCGAAAGTGCTCTATGGATTTGATCGCGCAAAAAACGCTATTCGTCGTGCCGACTGTGTACTGTTGGTTGAAGGGCAGTTTGATGTGGTACTCTCGCACCAATCTGGGCTGCCCTTCACTGTGGCTATTTCAGGTACCGCACTCACTCCCGAACACCTCTCGTTGTTGGGGAGGCTCTCGAAGCGCTTGGTGTTGGCGCTTGATGCCGATGCGGCCGGCGTGCGCTCGGGGCTTAAGAGTACTGCTATGGCGTTTGTAGCCGGATTTGATGTAAAGGTGCCGACATTTCCCGAAGGCAAAGACCCAGCTGATATCGCGCGCGAGAACCCAGAGTTACTCAAGAGTGCCATACGCACATCCAAAACTGCTATTGAATTTTTTCTCGACACACTACGTCCACAGGCGCGCGATGAGCGGATGTATAAAAAGCTCGTCGAGATGCAAATCTTGCCTCTCATAGCAGCACTTCCGAGCACTATCGAGCAAGCACACTTTATCCACCTCGTGGCTGAGCGCCTGCATGTGCCAGAGGATGCTGTGCGTACCGAGGTTGCTAAGCGGCCACAATTGCAGATCGAAGTGATGTTTGAGGCAGAACATGCCCCTGTGCCGGTTGTCTTGGAGGCATCAGCTTTTGAGAAAAAAGTTGCTATGCTTTTGTTCCATCATGGGGCCGAGTCTGCGGTGGGTGTAAAACTAGCAGAGGTGGTGGGTCAGGTGCGGTTGGATGAGATTATGGCCAAACTCCAAGATGATGCCGAGGCGCTGCGTTTTACTTTTGAGCGCGAGGTGGGCGAACATACCACCGAGGAAGTGATAGTTGCAGATATGATGGCAGACATCGAGCGAGTGATAACCAAAGAACGTCTTAGAAGTAAATTTGTATAAACACAAAGGGTCTTTATTTTTCTGCCAAAGTGGGGTATACTGCTGGACACATGGCAAAAACTAAAAAACCAGCAAAATCTGGTCGACGCGGTAGCAGTAAGGCTCCTGCAACGAAGAAGAAGGTTATCAAAAAAACAAAGGCCAAGAAGCCTGTTTCGAAAGGACGTAGCGTTGTCGCCAAGGCTAAAGCGCTCCGTGAAGCTGCGTCTAGGCGCCGCCTCGCCCGTCTGGCTACGGCCAAGGGCGCAAGGTTGGCACCTAAGTCCCGAGGTAAAGTCGGGATCCCGACTAAAGCGTCGGGAAAAGTGAAAACTGCCACTGCTCCCAAAGTCTCAAAAAAAGAAGACGAGCAAAATAAAAAAGCGGCCGTGCTGTTGGCTCGTGGCCGCGAAATCGGCTTCGTCACCTATGACGAAATTCTGAAAGCATTCCCCACAATCGAGAGCGATGTTGATTTTTTGGAAGAGTTGTATGAGAAACTCTCTACCGCACATATCGATGTTTTGGAGGGCGGCGGCATGCTCGAGATCCACGAAGACGCACCTGAGAAGGGCTACTCGCGCTCAGACTCGCAGTACGACTCGATACAGATGTATCTGCGTGAAATAGGAAAGTATCCGCTACTCAATGGCCAGCAGGAGCGCGACTTTGCTAAGCGCATTGTCGAAGGTGATGATGAGGCGCGCAACTTGCTTGCCCGCGCCAACTTACGCCTCGTCGTCTCCATCGCTAAAAAATATGTAGGCCGCTCGCCTGACCTCACATTGCTCGACCTCATCCAAGAGGGGAATCTCGGCCTATTTAAGGCAGTGGATAAATTTGATTACACCAAAGGATATAAATTCTCGACCTATGCCACATGGTGGATCCGCCAAGCTATTACACGCGCTCTTGCAGACCAGAGCCGCACCATCCGCATCCCTGTGCACATGGTTGAGACCATTGCCAAATACAAACAAGTCTCGCGCCGCCTCAGCCAAGACCTTGGCCGCGACCCACTTGCGGAGGAGATTGCACTCGAGATGGGTGTGGATGTCGACAAGATATACCAGATAGAAAAAATCGACCAAGATACTGTCTCGCTTGAGTCGCCAGTGGGCTCAGACGATGATGAAGGTAAGTCGGTGTTGGGCGACTTTATTAAAGATGACAAAATCCTCTCGCCCGACCAAGAAGTGTCGCGCCGTATTTTGGCCGACCAGTTGCAAGAGATTTTGGGCGAGCTCTCGCCAAAAGAACACGAGATATTGAAACTCCGTCACGGACTCGAAGATGGCATCTATCACACACTGGAGGAGGTGGGAAAGAAGTTTGGTGTCACTCGCGAGCGCATCCGCCAAATCGAAGCCAAGGCGCTGGAGCGCATCCGCACGCATGAAAAAGCAAAGAGGTTGAGGAGTTACTAAACATTAAATACATAAGGCCCCTTAAGGGGCTCTTATTTTTTGTATACTACCTAGATGGCTAAG
>CAZDPP010000003.1:0-22828 GCA_964507495.1 uncultured Candidatus Saccharibacteria bacterium | reverse complement strand
TTTTGTATACTACCTAGATGGCTAAGGGGGCAATAAAAAGTAAGGCGCCAATTAAACATTGGAGCCACTCGTCACTCACGGCGTTTTTGAGGAACCCTCTGGCCTGGTACAAGCGCTATGTCGAACTCATATACGACACTCCCTCCAACCCCTCATCTGTTGTGGGGCGCGCAGCACACACGGCTTTGCAGCACTATTACGGAGGTATTGAAAAGGAGGGTGCTGTGGAGTTGGGCCTCGAATACCTGCGCGGAGTGGAGGACTTTGAGATAAATTTTGGGAAGATAAAAACAAAGGTCGCTAAAAAGAAAAAGCGCGCCTCAATGGAGCGCGAATATGTGCAGGCTGTATCTTTTTATCTCGAGAGGCCGCCCACGCACCACGTACTTGCGGTCGAGGCTGTGCATGTAGCCCATGTGCGTGGCATAAAACTCCCCATCAAAGCGGTGTCAGACCTCGTGGTGCGCTCGCGAGTACAGAAGGACGCAGTTGATATCATCGATCACAAGTTTGTCGACTCGTTTAGCCCCACAGGTGCCACCAAGACACTCTTTGTGATGCAGGCGTTGTTTAACTACTATACAGTGTTGGATAAATTTAAAAAACCGGTAGCACGGTTTGTGGTCTATGAGTGCAAAAAGTCGCGCAACGCCGATGGCTCGCCGCAGCTGCGTAAGTATGTAATAGACTTCCGCACACTAGGTGAGGATTTTGTGGTGTTTCGCCGGCTTATCAACGACGCGACGAAAGAGATCTCTCGTAAGCGCCTGTACCTCCCCAATCCATCTGACATGTTTGAGGGCGAGAACTCGTTTGATATCTACCGACTGGGTTTATTGGAACAATAGCTACACAAAAACTAGCCCTCAGGAGTACGAAAATTTCTTGCTAGAAATTTTCTCAGTTCTCGCGCCGTCGCGCTCAAAAGCCTCCTTCAGACTATTTTTGTTTCGCCTATGATTGGGTTGTAGAAGTTGCAGGGAGAGTCTTTATTACTTCGTCAATTACTGCGCGCATTGAGTCATATGGTTGGGCACCCTCGAGCACTATTGCATCTTTGCCAACCATAATGAGTGTAAATGGTGTGCCTTTTGCGCCTGCCGCAATTGCCTCGTTATAGCTTGCCTGGATCTTGCTTGCGTACTTGCCGCTACTAAGACACTGCTTAAAGTTATCGACATTGAGGCCTACCTGGCCGGCGATTATAGGGAGTTGTGCAAGGTCAAGACCATTGTCGCTTGGTGTTACAGAGAAAAGTTGGTCGATATATTTAAAGTACGCAGCATCTCCTCCTTGTTCAGCCGCGCACTCAGCAGCATGTGCTTCTTGGGGGGCCTTGGAGTGGATTTGCGCAAGCGGCAAGGGGCGCGACACCCACGCTACTTTGCCCGATTGGCCATAGAAGTCCATTATTTGGTGCATAGTCGCCTCAAATAGTTTGCAGTGTGAGCACTCGAGGTCCATATATTCCACAACCTTTATTGGCGCCGCAGGATTGCCCAAGATGTGGTCAACTGCTGGGTCGTAGGGACGTGCGGTTGTTTTTTGCCCTGTGCCACCGTTTGGATTTGCAGTGTTGTTTTTACCTACCAAAAAGACTGCTCCTGCGATGAGTGCACCTGCGACGACGATAGTGAGAGGGAGTATGTATTGGCTTTTCATATGAATCTTTTTAGCTAATTAGTGCAAGTATATCATAGGTGCCAGCAGAGGTTAAAACGGCAGAGTGTGGGTGATCGCAGGGGCTTCTTCAAACACTTCCCAGTTTGAAGGGTCGAGTTTAACCTCGCGTTTGCCGTCGAAGTCTGTGTATTTTAGTGATTTATGTTTTTTTGCGTAATCGTAGAGCGCACGGGTGATTTTGACGTCGTCGATACAGTAGTCGCGCACCAAGTCCATTTTACCTTCCTTAAACCAGCGCACAGCTTGCATGCCGTCGGCGCTTTTGTTCTTACCTAATGTGGCTTCGGCGAGATTGTCCATTTTAAGTCTGCGACCCAAGACTGCGCGCACTTCTTTGAGCAGGTCGACGCTTTTAATCTTTGTCAGATCGCCTGGGTAGTATTTGTTGAGGATGGGTATATCGAAGTGGTCGGAATTGTACCCAACCAAGCTGTTGGCTCGTTCGAGTATGGGCCAGAGTTTGTGCAGCTCGTCTTTGAGATAGCTCGAATATTCGCCGGACTCGGAGTCGTGTATGCATACAATGGTCAATTCTTGATTGTTGAAGTCAAATTGGCCTCCAGTCGTGTGGCCGTCGGTCTCTATGTCGAATGTAATAACGCGCATAGACCGAGTTTACAAGGACAAAAAGAATGATGCCAGCATGGCGCGCGAGTGTGTCGACTCAGCGCCACTTACAAGGTCGCGAACCACAAATTCTCCCGAGCTCAGCTCGTTTTCGCCGACGACAATAAGGTGTGGGATTTTGTGCTTATGCGCCGCCTTAATTTGATCTGCAAGTTTTTTGTCACCGAAATCAATTGCAACATTCACTCCCGATTTTCTTAGCTCGCTAGCGAATTTTTGCGCGTGGACCGCAAGGTCATTTGATGGGATAGCGATATAGACCTGTGTTGGGGAGTGATAGGTAGGGAGCAGATTGTGTACCTCAAGAAAGTTGCTAATGCCCGCGTCACTAAAAGCAAACCCGACACCAGGTAATGGTTCGTCGTCAAACAATTGGGTTAAATTGTCGTAGCGCCCGCCACCCATAATAGCGCGTGAGTTTTCGGGGTTGGTGTCGAACACTTCAAAAACCATACCTGTGTAGTACGCAAATCCGCGCACTATAGAAGGGTCATAGACGACGTTGCCGATACCAAGTTGCTCGAGGTCTGCCAGTATTTTTGCAATGGTCGGAGGTAAGGTGTTGGGCGAAAGTAATTCTGCCTCGACACCCAATTCTTTGAGTCCACGCTCAAATTCTTCGACGGGTATTTTTGCTTTTCGGTCGAGGAGCCCAAGAAGCAAACCTTTTTGTTCGTCAGAGAGGCCGCATTTCAGAGCAATCTCATCGATGTAGGTGCGGTCTCCAACTTTTATGACAAAGTCGTTCTCTTGTGCACCAAATGCGCGCAATATTTCATATCCGACAGTAAGGACTTCAACATCGGAGGCAATACTTGTACTACCAAAAATATCGATGTTGGGTTGCCAAAATTCACGCAAACGTCCACGCTGTGGCCGCTCATAGCGGAAGCAGTTAGGGATGGAATACCATCGTAGTGGGTATCCGAGTTCGCGACGCTTGCCCGCAACCATACGCGCAGCTGTGGGGGTCATCTCAGGACGTAGTGTCACTTGGCGCTCACCGCGGTCGGTAAATGTGTATGTCTGTTCGTTTACCATCTCTTCGTTTTCGGCTCCCTTGGCGCGATAGAGTTCAGAGGGTTCGAGTATCGAGGCTGCATACTCAACATACCCCATGCGCTCGACTGTATTGCGTACAGTGGCAATAAAATAATTCAAAAAAGCCTGATTTTCAGGATAGAAGTCGCGCACCCCTTTGTAGGACTCAGTTGAGAGTTTTTCTTTGTTTTTATTGGTCATATTTTGCTCGTTATCGATTTGTTTTGTATTGTAACAGAATGTCCGATATCGCACACGAGCCATCAGCTCGCCCTCGCACTGTGGGCGGCAAGGTCCTAAATCTCTACAAACAAATGGGTGAGACACCACGCGAGCGCCTCGACCGCCTGCGTGTCCAAAAACCCGAATATGCGCACGAAGTCCTCTCATATGCCGGAAGGCTCGATCCTATGGCCGAGGGGGTGATGATAACGCTTGTGGGCGCGGCAAACAAAATGCGTGACGCATATTTGGATATGAACAAGGAATACGTATTTGATGTGTTGTTTGGGTTTGCAACTGACACCTACGATGTTTTGGGGCGCGTGATGGAGACGGGGGATACAAGTGCCATAAACAAAAAAACACTCGAACAAGAATTAAATCAATTTCGTGGAGCGGTGAGTCAAGAATATCCGCCATTTTCGTCCAAAACAGTAGAGGGGAAGTCGTTGTTTGAGTGGGCACGTGCAGGCAAGTTGGCGTCGTTGGTGCTGCCTCGTAAAACGGTGACGATTTATGAGATTGCTCTGGAAGGGATGTATAAAATAAAAGAACCAGCACTTTTTGCATATATTGAAAGCAATGTGGAGAAAGTATTAGGCGATTTTAGGCAAGAAGAAATTATGCGCCTCTGGAAGCGTCACCTCCTCCCAACTGGCGACCGTGAGTTCCCATGCGCTACCATCCGTATCAGGTGCTCTTCGGGCACATACGCGCGCTCTATTGCCCATGGCATCGGCCAAGACCTCGGGGTCCCGGCACTTGCGCTCCACATCCTGCGCACCAAAGTAGGGGATTATTCGTCTGATAAGAGCCTTAAATAATCCTTCGACTTCGTTCAGGATAATGTTACTCTCGTAACATTACCAATCCAACTCGCCAGTTTTATACTCTGTAACTCTTGTTTCAAAAAAGTTTTTCTCTTTTGAGACATCCATAATCTCCAAGGAAACGGATTGTCTTTGTGGTACTGTCGCTCAAGGCCGATGCGCTTTAGGCGCCTGTCGGCGATGTGTTCGATGTATTGCTTCACGGGTGCAGGGGCAAGACCCAAGATGCCTCGAGGTAATGCGTCGTCGGCGTATTTTTTCTCCAACTCAACGCCCTTCATAATATTGGCTGTAAGTGTTTTCTTGAACTCAGGCGTCCAGATTTCTGGATTTTCTTGCACAATGGTGTTGATAAGATCAGCGCCGAAGGCCAAATGCACCGACTCGTCGCGCAGGATGAATTGGAACTGTTCGCCTATACCCACCATGCGGTTTTTGCGCAACATGCTAAGCATCATTACAAATCCAGCGTAGCAGAATATTCCTTCCATGATGACGTAGTAGCCCACAAGGTCGTGCACAAATTTTTGTATGTTTTCGGTGCCCGCCGTGGTGAAGTTTGGATCAAAGACTGATTTCGTAATCTCCACCACGAAATCATCCTTCTCTTTGATAGAGGGGATGGTTTGATACATGTTATAGATTTCGTCTGGATTGAGTGCCAATGTGTCGCAACAATAGATAAAGGTATCGGTGTGCACCGCTTCTTCATAACTTTGGCGCAAGAGGTACTGGCGAGCTTCAGGGTTGGTGATGTGGCGATATATTGCCAAGACGAGGTTGTTGGCTGTGAGCGACTCGGCTGTCGAGAAAAACCCGAGGTTCCAGAGGATCATGCGGCGCTCATCTTCTGAGAGTGCACCTGGCTTCTTCCACAACTCTACATCTTGTTGCATTGAGACTTCTTCGGGTACCCAATTGTTTGCGACACCTTTTTTATAGTGTGTGCGCGCCCACGGATACTTCATCGGTAATATTTTGTTTGGGTCAGTCGAGACGCCGCCATTGATGATAGACATGGTGTATCTGTTTAACTATCTTAAACGTGTAAAGGTTATGCAGAACAACTCTCGCACACTTCGCCTATCATTTCAACGCGTGCTCGCGCGGGCGCGCTGAAGCGGGTTTTTGCGGCCTCTTGTGCCAAGAGTGCGCTCAGGCGGTTCTCGGTTTCGTTTGCAGCACTCGGTGTTACTTGGGGTGTTTTTATCTGTGCTGATTCCGTTTCTGTAACATTCGGTGTTGCCAATATTTCTGCATACTGCGGAGCTTGGTTCATGATAAGTGGTGATGGTGTTGATACAGAGACAGAAACCATCTCTGCTATGGTGACAGTCGATGCCACGGGTGTTGATGCTATGTTTGAGACAGCATTTCCTGAATCCGATTTAGATGTGCCTCCAAATTTGGCCATATCAACCGTCGACTTCTCGATACGTGATGCACCCATGGTGCGCAGATAGTAGGTTGTCTTGAGTCCCAACATCCATGCATATTGATATATTTCCGAGAGTACTTTGCCAGATGTCCCACTGTAGAATATGTTGAGCGATTGTGATTGGTCTATCCAACGGCCGCGATACGCCGCAGCTTTGATGAGCCACTGTGCATCAATCTCAAACACCTCTTTGTATTTTTCTCGTATAGCAGGCGGGATCTCAAGTATTGCCTGCACGCTGCCGTCATAGAACTTTATTTTCTCGAGCATATCCATGTTCCAGAGTCCAAGGCGTTTGAGGTCCTCGACCAAGTATTCGTTGACGACCATGAAGTCGCCAGCCATATTACTCTTGACGTAGAGGTTTTTATAAATCGGTTCAATGGTGGGGTAGCATCCTGCAATGTTGGCAGTGGTCGCGGTGGGAGCATTGGCCATAGTGTTTGAGTTGCGCATACCCCACGTGCGTACCGCCTCACGCACTAAGCGCCAGTCGAGTGTCTCATGCCGTGGCACATCAATTGATGTGCCACGCTCTTGTTCGAGCAAAGCAAGCGTGTCTTGTGGCAATATACCCCGGCTCCATTTCGAGCCTTTATAGGTTTCGTAAGTACCGCGCTCTTTTGCCAAAAGAGCTGACGAGAGTATGGCGTGGTAGGCGATTACCTCCATACTCTCATCCGAGAATCGTACGGCTTCATCGGAGTCAAAGTTTAATCCAAGTTTGTAAAGCGCGTCTTGGAGTCCGCGCAGACCCAACCCTACAGGACGATGGCGCATGTTGGAGCGTAGTGTGTCCTGTGTGGGATAGAAGTTAACATCAATAACATTGTCGAGCATGCGCATGGCAACGGGTACTATACGAGCGACGAGGTCGCGATTGAAAGCCCCGTTTTCGATAAACTTAGCCATATTTATTGAGCCCAGGTTACACACCGCAGTCTCGGTTGCTGAGGTGTTGAGCGTAATCTCAGTGCAGAGATTGCTTGAGTGTACAACCCCCACGTGGTCCTGTGGTGAGCGGACATTGCTCGGGTCTTTCCATGTTATCCACGGGTGGCCAGTCTCAAAGAGCATGGTGAGGTGTTTTCTCCAGAGGTCTGCCGCACGCATTTTCTTGAAGCTGTGCATCTTGCCTTCCTCGGCCGCTTGTTCGTATCGAATATAGGCTTCTTCAAATTTACGGCCGTAGAGGTCGTGGAGGTCGGGGACGTCAGAGGGTGAGAACAAAGTCCAGTAACCGTTTTCTTGCAATCGCTTCATAAATAGATCAGGGATCCATACAGCGGTATTGAGGTCGTGTGCACGACGCCTTTCGTCACCAGTGTTTTTGCGCAATTCGATAAAATCTTCGATGTCAGCGTGCCAGTATTCCAAGTATACTGCCGCAGCTCCTCGCCTGCGGCCAGAGCGGTTAATTGAGATGGTGACATCGTTCGCGATTTTGAGAAATGGGATAACACCCTGGCTCTCAACGCCAGTGGTCGAGACTAGTGAGCCTGTCGCGCGTACGGGTGTCCAGTCGGTGCCGAGGCCTCCTGCATATTTAAGCAACTGTGCACCGTCTGAATATTGTTTAAAAATAGCGTGCAAGTCGTCGGGCACTGTCGAGAGGAAACACGAGGAGAGTTGCGGCTTCATAAGTCCTGCGTGATAGAGGGTGGGGGATGATGGGGTGTAGTACATCGCCGACATCACTTCATAAAACTCAATAGCTTGGGCGTTGCGCTCCTCAGGTGTTTTCTCAGCCAAGGCACAGCCCATGGCAATACGCATCCAGAAAATCTGTGGGGTCTCAAGAAGTTTGCGAGTTTTGTGTTCTTTGGAGAGGTAGTTGCTCTGCAATGTTTGGAGGCCGAGGTATTTAAAATCACGGTCGCGTTCCATGACGAGCGCATCTGCAAGTTTTGGCAAATCAAACTCCATCATGCGAGGGTCAAATTGGCCTATTTCCACTCCACGACGTATTGTGTTCAAAAATGCTGCACGGTGCGCGTCTTCAAGGTGTGCATAATCAGCGTCGCCCAATACCTCGCGGTAAAGGTGTTGCAAGAGTAGGCGTGCGGCAATGGTGGAGTGTGCTGGGTCACGCTCGATCATCGAGCGTACCACCATGATAAGTACTTCATGGATGTCTTTTGTTTTAATACCATCGTTCATTTCTTGGCGTACGCGTCCAATAATCGATGGTACGTCAATCATGCGTTCAAGACCCTCAGCCGCACGCAAGAGCGTCCGAGTGAGTTTACTCTCACTAAAATGTTCGCGGGTCCCGTCGCGCTTGGTGACCATCAGTGCGTTTTCGATTATTTTCTCGGCGACTTCCTGTTTTTTCTCTTCACGGATTTTATCGTGCTCGTAGCGATAGATAATGTATGATTTTGCAACGTTGAAGTAGTTGCGCTCCATGAGCGCCGTCTCAACAAGGTCTTGAATGTCTTCGACTTCAGGAACATAGGCCGTATTTCCGAATTTCTCATCAATCGCGTCTACCACTACTCGAGTTATTTCTGCAGCGTCTCCCATGTGAGCGTCTCCGAGGACCGCAGCAAAGGCTTTTTGTACCGCAATAGTGATTTTATCTGGATGAAAGTCAACAATTTCTCCATTTCGCTTCTTGATTTTTTGAGTGATTGCCATACGTACCTTTTATGTTAATAAAGCCCTCGGTGGGAATTACAGTATACCTCTTGTGAGTGAAAAATATCTGTGTACAAGCAATCCGAGAACTTTTTTGATAAAAATCAACTCTTTTGTATACGAAAATTCTGCTATCTCTATTTTTCTGATGTTTTTTGGGTGATTTTTGACCCAAAATACCTAAGTTCTCCCACTTATAGGTGGGAGAGCACCAAAGTAATACACTCTGCAGTGGCACGAGTATCGCGTACTTGGTGTGTAGGGATGCCGGTTTTGACCCCTACAGCATCGTTGCCACCCGGCTCAAGGGCGTCTCCTACGTAAAGGATGTCTGAAATTGGGATAGTTGTAAGTTTAGAAAAGATTTCGACCCCGTAGGCCTTGTTGATGCCCTTACGCGTGATGTCTATTGTGGTTATGCCACCAATAGCAACAGAGAAATTAGGTAATTCATGCTCCAAAAGATCATGTAATTTCATGCGTGTACGGTTGTTTTTCTGGTGCCAGTCTTTTTTGGCGACAAGTGGAGCTTGTTGGCCCAAGGGCGAAAATGAGATCTGCGAGCCACGGTCCTCGATACGCTCGCCCCACACGGTTTCAGGTAGTTCTTTGAGCCCCACTTCCTCAAGTGCGCGAGAGAGAGTGCTAAGAATCTCCACGCGATCGGCTTCAGAGAAACCATGGTTATAATGCGACTTCCACTCACCGTCGCTATGTAAAAGACATTGGGACGCATTTTCAGGGAAGATATATAGATGTTCCCATGACGTTTTTTTGGGCAATGCCGAGAGAAACTGTTTTTCAAACTGAGGAAACCCCGCCCCTGACATCACAGCAACTGGTATCTTTGCAAGTAATTGTGCCAAGAGCGAGCCCATTTCAACAGTCATTGGTTGTTTTGACTCGGCAAGGGTGCCGTCGAGGTCAAACGCCATGGCTAGGGGATGTGATTTCATATCTAAAAAAGAGTATCAGGCAGTAAGATGGTAAGTAATTTCTTGAGCGATACCTTGGCAACTCCTATTACACTGTCAGCTCCTCCATAGTAGACAAACAGCGTATCCTCACGCAAGACTGCACCACACGAAAACACGACCTTGGGTATTTGCCCCACGCGTTCGTAGTCTTCGAGGGGTTCGAATATGGGGTCTGCACTGCGCGATACGACGATCGAAGGGTTTGTAAGGTCAAGCAGTACGGCCCCAAGGCGATAGGTGGTCGACTTTGATACACCGTGGTAGATAAGGAGCCAGCCTTTGTCGGTCTTGATAGGCGGGCCTGCGATGCCGATTTTCTCGCTATCCCAAAAACCAGCCCTTGGTCCCATGATCTCGATGCACCGGGTGATACGGCTTTTTTTGAAGTTAAGTGTATCTAAAAAATCAGCACAAATCTGCGGACTAATGCGGTGCAATATCATGTATTTGCCGTCAATCTTTTCAGGTAAGACACACATGTCTTTGTCGTCATAGTTGTCAGGAGTCACAAGGACAGGCTTACTCCATTTTTTCCAATTTCGAGCCACAAAGTCTTCTTTAGTTATTGAGGTAAGTGCCGCGCGTGGTGCGTGTTCGCCATCATACGCCGTGTATGCCATAAAAATCGTACCATCAATAAACATGAGCCGTGGGTCCTCGCAACCTGAATTATTGTCTGCCTTACCTTTTTTCGTTTCAAACTCCTCACGTGGCACGTATGCTGGTGTTGAGTCGCGTTCGAGAATCTTGGTGCCGTTTTTTGAAGTCGCATGGCCAATAACAGACGTATTGTCCATAGACATTGCGCGATAGAGGATATGTATCGTCCCATCGATGTCGATTGTGCCTGCATTAAACACAGCTCTTGCCTCCCATGTATGTGTGGGGATGGGGAGTAGTATCGGGTTTTCTTTTGCGCGCACCATGAGCTCGCGCCTACGAGCTGGCACAATGGCCGAGAGTAAGTCGGGCAGGTGGAGCGATGCTTTTGCGCACACAGTGTCGGCCGCTCCGTAGTAGATATCCAAGCGATTTTTCTCGAGTAAGGCACCTGAAGGAAAAACAATGTTTGGTACTAAACCAAATTTCTCATACGCGTATTCTGGCGTCATGATAGGTCCCTTGGTTTTGCCCACTATCTCACGGGGATTGTTCGGATCAAGTAACAGTGCCTCTATGCCGAACACTATAGCGCCTCCACCAAAGTAGTTTTGGATGTGGGAATACAGACACAACCATCCATCCTTTGTTTTGATGGGGGGCGCGCCGACTTCTACGTGGTCATGGTCGCTCCGTAGAGGATTTATGATGTGTGACTCTAAGTCGGTATGCCATTTCTCCCAAAACGCGAGGTCCCACAACTCTTCCAACTTGTCGCACTGTACTAGTGCTATGCGTGCGGGTGGCTGGTCGGTATTTAGGGTCACTAATGCTGTTATTTTACCGTTTATGCGTTCAGGAAACAGCGTCATAGCTTTCGCATTGAAGGGTGTTACCAAGTGGCGCTCGGTAATTGTTTCGAGATCTTTGGAAAGTCCAACCGCCACTTTGATATTACCTGGCCCAAAAGGGATACCACCAAGTGCGGTATAGAAAATCACGTATTGTCCCTCAAAAAAAGTAACGCGCGGATCTTCGCAACCATATGTTTCCCATTCCTCTTTAGGTGTGATGAGTTGTGTGTGGTTTTCAAAGGTATTGCCATCGACTGAGGTCGCGTGTCCTATGGTTGAGAGCCCCATGGGCGCCATCAGAACATCTGGTTTGCTCAGGGCGCGGTAGAGGATGTGCGTTATTTTTCCTATCTTGATAGGGCAGCCATTGAACGCGCCTTGTGCTTCCCACGGCTCTTCGGTGGGTGAGATAAGTGGATTGTTGGGTGACCTTCGTACAACGTACATATGCAAGTATTATACCCCAGGCTCCAAGACGACGTGTTCGTTGTTTTGCAATTTGCGGATAAAATCGCGCAAAGGTGTGCGTGCCATGGCTATGCGCTTGTCGCCGCCGCCATAGTAGACAAAAAGTTGATCTTGGAATACCACTGCACCCGAGGCGTACACCACACCGGCTTTCCAATCGTTTTCATACCATTCGAGAGGCTCGAGTATGGGGCCGGCTGAGCGAAACAAAATATGTGTCGGGTCGTTGAAGTCTAAGAGCATTGCCCCCACCTTGTAGCCAACACGCTCTTGTGGGTTCATGCCGTGATAGAGTAATAGCCATCCAGCCTCGGTGCGTATGGGGGGAGCAGCCGCGCCGCGCACAAAGGCATCCCAGTGCCCCGGCCGACCCGAGCGGTGGTTGTTGCTTTGTATGGGTTCTTTAAGGGCGTCGAGCGAATCGATATATACAATTTGGGGTGACGGTGTGAGCGCGTGCAAAATGGCATACTTGCCATGGATTTTTTCAGGAAAGAGTACCCAATTTTTATTAGTCTGTCTCTCAGGTGAGAGATAGAGGGGCTTTTTCCAATTCCAATTGTGTGTCCTAAGGCTGTGTAGTGGGAGTGTCGTGAGGGTGATGCGAATAGAATCCCAACCCTCAAATGCCGAAAAACTCATATAGACATGGTCATCGAGTACGACTGCGCGTGGATCCTCAACGCCACCCCAGCCGCCGCCCGACGCGTATAAGTCGCGGTTGTAGCTGAGCGTGGCATAGGAAAGTTTTTTAGGTGGAGCCAAGCGTGGATTATTGTTTTGGTCGTATACCGGGTAGGGGAGGCGTTCAAAATGGATACCATCTGAGCTTACCCCGTAGCCGATACGCGAGATGCCGTCGCCACCTAGTGCGCGGTAAAAAAGGTGTACTTTTCCCTGGTCGACTATGGCAGCTGGATTAAAGACGGCTTCTGATTCCCACGAGTGCTCGGGGATGGGACCCAAAATAGGGTTTTGTGGTGCGCGTGTAAGAAGCGGTAACGGCCGGCTTGTCTCGCGAGCCCAGTAGATAAAGAGGATAACAAAAACAAGAGAAATGAGTACGATAAACCCGATAAGAGCACCACTGCCCAGTACGATGCCTGCAAATAGAATTCCCGCTCCTCCTGTCATACGTATAGGTTATGCACTAGGCTCGGCCATAGCGGTCCTCAAGGCGAACGATGTCGCCCTCGTCAAACTCACCGAACGCAATCTCAAGAAATACAATAGTTGAAGAGCCACCCTCGACTCGGTGCTCCGTGCCTTGTGGTATATAAAACATGTCTCCTGATTTCGCCTCTTTTTTATTACCCGCGATCTCAATAGTGCCTTCGCCCGATAGTACGCGCCAAAACTCACTACGGTGCTTGTGTGTCTGTAAACTCAAAGCCTCACCCGCGTGTACGGTAATGATTTTTATCGTCGTCTTTTCGTTAAGAGTAAATTGTTCAAACGCACCCCACGGCCTATCTTCTTTATGATAGTTATCGAGATTCTCCATCTATTTAGTATACGATGAAAACATATGCAATTGTACGAATACACAACAAGGAGGTGTATAAGAAATCTACAAAGAGGAGTTTTTTGTAAAAATCATTGATGATCGGACAAAAAGAGCTCGCGATCGGCAGGGAATAACCATAGGCAGATGTGGTAGATGCCGTAGGTAATAAAGAAGGCGGCAAGGACATCTATTGAGTAGTGGATATGGCCGAGCAAGACGATAACTGCAAAGAATATAGACATACTAAGGAAAAAATATCTCCAGCGCGGCTCATGCCAAAACAAGAGCGCGCCCAAAAAGGGCAACCCAGTGTGGGCTGAGAAAAACTGATCGGCACCAAAAAATGCATAGTTGATGGTCGTACCAAAATCATCCGCTAAATGCACCTCGAAGGGCGCCAAATGGGTGAGTGATACAAAAAGAGAGCGAATAACAAAGAAAACAGTGACAGCGTGGAGCGCAAAAGGAATATAGCGGGGATGCTGTAAGCCCACAAGCAAGCTTGCTATGGTGGCGATGAGTGTGCCATATACAAACAAGTTCGCTACATCAAACACGGGGGTGTTGGAGAGTATGATGTCGGTGACGGGATTACTTGCCTTGACGGTCGAAAAATGGACGGCAAGCTGGTTGAGCACCAAGCTGAGTGCAAAAAAGATAACTGAGAATACGAGGCGGAGACGGTATTCTTGTCGTCTAGAGTAGACGCGGTAGCGTCTTACGAGCTCTCTGTGCATATAAAATATAGTATACTACAGCTACTTCTATGCAATTAGGTGACATAACCCCTCTTATTATTGAGTACAAATATTGGATACTGTTACCGCTTTCGTTTGCTGAGGGACCAATTGTTGCGTTTATTGCGGGCACGCTCTCGGCCGCAGGGTATTTTAATATCTATCTTCTCGGGATCTTTTTTTTAGTACGCGACTTAGTGGTCGACCTTGGGTGTTATTATCTTGGCCACTTTGGGGGTAAGTGGCCCTGGGTGCAGCGCTTGCTTGCACGTATGGGTGTCACACAAGACCATCTCGATGATGTGAGTGCGCTGTGGAATAAACACCCAGCAAAGACAATGTTCTTTAGCAAGCTTTCCTATGGAGTAGCTGCTGGGTTTATTGTGGTGGCGGGTATGGTCAATATGCGGCTGCGCTCGTTTTTGTTATACGGCTTACTTATCACCCTTATGCACTATGGGGTGCTTTTGGTTGTCGGATACTTTTTTGGACAGTCGTTTGGTGGGCAAATCACAACCATCATAGAGCGTGTACCGTATATCATAGGCGCTGCCAGCCTCTTTCTTATCGCCTACTACTTCTTTAAGCGTTACTCCAAACGCAAACTTGAGGCTATGGAGAAGCAAGAGGAAATTTCCGGCAACAAGTAGTACTCCAAGCATTCCCTTGCAGACTTACAGCGAAAGAGTACTACTAGTGCTGCGACCTATTACTTCTTTGTATATCTCCTCCCACTCGGCGGCAATTTTCTCCGGTGACATGCGGTCAATAAACATGTTTGCTGCGCGGCCCATACGCACGCGCAGGTCTTCGTTGTTCAATAATTCTCCTATTTTTTCGGTCAATTGATCAATATTTCCCGGCTCAACCAAAAAACCAACATCCTCGGGGATATAGTCGGGCAAGCCGTGCGCTCGTGCGCCTATGGCGGGCACTTCGGAGGCATATGCTTGCATCATGGCAATAGACTGAGAATCGGCGGTACTCATAATCACAAACACATCTGCTGCTTTGTAGTATAGTGCCAGGTTTTCAGGCGGAATAAAACCCGTAAAGAGCACGTGTTCGGCAATTTTTAATTTTTGTGCCAGGTTTTGCAAATGAACAACCTCGATACCGTGGCCGGTTATAACAAATTTGATGGTAGGGAAGTTGGGTACCAAAGCAGCGACACTTTTGAGCACAAGATCGATATGCTTCTCTGTTGCAACGCGACCGACGTAGAGTATGGTGGGCCCAGGTAGGTTGAGCTTGGCCTGTATCGTTATTCGCTCGTGCTCGCTTGGTGGGTTGAAGATAGAGCGCACCACCGGGTTGGCAAGTGCCTTGGCTGGCTTGTTGAAGCCGACCTCTCGCATACGCTCTATGAGCTTTGTAAAGGGAGTGGTTATGAATGCGCAATGGTTGTAATACCACACGTCGAAGTGGCGCATCAAGTTGGGGGCGAGGGGGTAGAACTCTTCAATCGGCGTATGGTTGGTGCCAATGAGTGGGATGTTGAATTTTTTTGCCGCACGCATAGCTTCGATCCCGCAGCCATACGGACTGTTGGTGTGAATGATGTCGGGTTTAAACTTTTTAAGAAATGCAAAACTAGCACCTGTTGGCAGCGCAATGCGCGACTGCCCTGTGGGCGAAAGCGGGAGAGGGAGCGAGGGTAAACGCACCACGGGTATGTCGTTTACAAACTCCTGGCCATCTTTTTCGCTGTGTTGGCGATGTACCGAGGAATAGTTTTTTGGTGTGTAGTGTGGGCCCACAAACACCACTTCATGGCCGCGTTTGGTCAGCTCTTTTCCTGTTATTAAAATAGAGTCGGCGATACCCGAGAGTTCGGGGTAAAAGTTGTCTGCAAAAAAAGCGATACGCATCTTCATAATCATGCACCCTTTTTGCCTTTCAAACAAAAGGTTTTCGAGTATTGACTCTACATCATAGTTATGTCATATTAGGTTCAGTCAATCGCCGTACCTTTCCAATAGACTGCACGCAACGCGAGGAGTTCCAATGTCCAATTTCTGGTTGGGGATGCTGCTTATATTCATGAGTAGCATCCTTTCGAAGTTCATCGAGCGCTTCAGGCAGAAGGAGCGGATCTTCCTTCGTAATGTCTGGCAAGGATTCTTCGTGGTGTGTTTTACCGTATTGGTGCGGCACTACGACTTCGAGTCGGATCTGAGTACGAAATTATCAGTGCTTCTCGGTGATTTTTTGGCTTCGGGCATATCCTGCATGCTAGGCTTCTATGTCTCCTGCCTTATCTTTGGGCTCTACACAGGAGAGTGGTCCACCACGAGACAGGAACTCAAGAAAGAAAATATCGATCTGATGCGCAGTTGGGGAGATTTCAAGTCCTGGCTGTGGCGAGATGTCATGCCCTGGTCGTTGGGCGGGATACTTACAGGAGGCCTGTTCTTCGTGTTTAGGTGAAATTCGGGCGGCTGTGGGGGAAACCCTACGGCCGCTCTTACTTTTTATATATACAGCAAGTGGTAGAATAAGAGGAATGAAAATATCTTTTGTCGTACCTGCATACAACGAAGAACTTCGTATCGCACGTTGTGTCGAGTCTATACAAAAAGAAATCGAGCGCACTGTGGACCCTGCAACTGGGAAGGGGGTCGAGGCCGAGGTGGTGGTGGTCAACAACGCCTCAACAGATAAAACAAAAGAGGTGGTGGAGGCATTTGTGCGAGCCTCGCCCATGGCTGATCTACGGCTGAGGGTGGTGGATGAGTCACATAAAGGTTTGGTGTGGGCGCGCAAGGCTGGTTATGTCGCGACCTCGGGCGAGTTGGTTGCCAATGTCGACTCCGACACGATGCTCCCCGTGGGTTGGCTGGCACGCGTACTCAAAGAATTTGCACACAACAAAAAACTCGTCGCACTCTCTGGGCCGTATATTTACTACGACACAAGTGTGTTTGAGCGGATTTTGGTTAAAATATTTTACTTCCCGGGCTGGCTGTTTGATAAAATATTTCAAGCAATAACGGGCAGGGCAACCATGCTCCAGGGTGGCAATTTTGTTATCCGTCGTGATGCGTGGGATAGGGTGGGCGGGTTTGATACAACAATAGAGTTTTATGGCGAAGACGCCGATGTTGCACGACGCATAAGCACGCAAGGTAGGGTCAAATGGACGTGGGGGTTGCCTATGTATACTTCTGGCCGCCGATTTCGCACTGAAGGCTTGCTTAAAACAGGATACAACTATGCGATAAATTTGTTTGCCACACACATCACTGGCCGGCCGTACTCACAAAAATATATCGACACTCGTTAAATTTAGATATGGAAGTTGTTGATAGTAAACCAAAAAAGCCACAGCACGACACACCTATTGTGGTAGCGCTCGGCTGGCTTGAGACGGCAAAAGCGTACAGGCCTTTGGTGCACAAGCTAAATAGCCACGGATATCGGGTGATTATTCCAAACATTGATACTACTCAGCCGTTATTACCTGGAATCAAAGCCAACTATCCAGCGATTGAATTGCATCACGCCTCGGCACTTATTGCAGCACTTGATGAGGCGAAGGTTGAGCGGGCTGATATTCTTGCACACTCTGAAGGTGCGCTCGCGGCCCTTATTGCGGCTGATTTATACCCAGCACGATTTTCTCGTGTTTTGTTGATAAACCCAGCATGTATCGTGCGTACCTCTGTGTGGCAGCTTACGAAAGGATTTTGGAAGGAGGCATTTGTGGTGCTTGGTTTAGTTGCCAAAGAACTTTTTTCAATAGGTGGTGAGAAAAAACTGTTGAGCCATACTGCGCTTGCAGGGCAGATGTGTCGCGTATTTTTCTCGCAACCACTCCTGTCACTTCAGTCGGTGCGTGCCATGGCCAAAAGTGACACCACTTGGCTCATCCCGCATGTGCGCGCTCGTGGGGTCAAGGTGGGAGTAGTGTTGGCACAATGGGATCATCTTTTTCCGCTCGCCCAGACTCGCGCAGCACTCAAAAAAATCGATATAGATGTGCTACATGTGATGCACGACCACCACTTATCTTTTTTGTTTGATGCACACGGTTATGGCGCGCTTATCGACAGAATGTTACAGAACATGCAATAATTTTATATACTACTCTTATGACATGGCTCGATAGTGTGGTGCTTGGTGTGGTCGAGGGCATAACGGAGTTTTTACCTATCTCTTCAACGGGTCATCTCATTTTGACAAGTACTCTCTTGCAGATACCGCCAACAGAGTTTCTTAAAACATTTGAGATAAGTATCCAACTTGGAGCAATTTTGGCGGTGGTTGTATTTTTTTGGAAGAAACTCGTTGATGTAGAAGTGCTCAAGCGTTTAGTTGTGGCATTTATCCCAACGGGGGTTATTGGACTTCTTTTATATAACGTAATAAAAGCATATTTTCTTGGAAATGAGGTACTCGTAGTATGGGCGCTCTTTTTGGGCGGTCTTGTGTTGATTTTATTTGAATATTGGCACACAGAAGAGAAAGAAGGAGAGATAGCTATCCGCACCATACCCTACAAGACGGCTTTTGGGGTAGGGCTATTCCAAGCGCTTGCTATCGTCCCGGGCGTCTCGCGCTCGGCTGCTAGTATTTTGGGTGGATTATTGTTGGGGTTGAGGCGTACCACCATAGTCGAGTTTTCATTTTTACTTGCAGTCCCGACTATGTTTGCAGCAAGCGGGCTTGATGTCATCAAAAACATACACAACTTTTCGATGGATACTGCGGGGTTGCTGGTGGTGGGGTTTGTTACTGCTTTTGGGGTAGCCATGCTCAGCATCACGTGGCTGCTACGTTTTGTGCATAAACATACTTTCGTGCCGTTTGGAGTGTATCGAATACTTGTAGCTGTCGCTTTTTGGTTTTTTATTATCCAGTAGTCCTTGTGAGTGAGGTATGGCTAATGTGGCACGATAGGGTACTATGAAGCGTATTACTCATTAGTTTTGATATTCATGGAAGGAGAAATTGCATATTGTGTTAAATGTCGCGAAAAGCGCGAGATGAAAGACGCCACAGAGGTTGAGATGAAGGGCGGCCGTCGTGCGATGTCGGGCATGTGCTCGACGTGCGGGACAAAGATGTTCAAAATCCTCGGAAAAGCAAAATAAGAATAGGAGTCTGCTGTATCAAACACCACACAAGGCAATCTTGTGTGGTGTTTGTGTTTTAAGATTCTGTGTTTGTTGTAATCCCTCCTAAGCCGGACTCTGTTTCTTGCTCTGATGGTTGCTCGGCCCAGAAGTTAGAGTCGGCGTCCTCGGTGTTTTTTGCCTCCTCTTGCCTGACCGCACGCAGTACTTCGTCTTTTGATTCTTGTTGTACCTCGGCTTTTTCTTCGGCTGCAACATCGGCGGCCTCCTCAGCCATTGAAAACCAAAGCGAAAGAATGATGAGTAAAAATATGAGTATAGCTCCCGCAAGTATGAAGGGGTTCATATGTATAGTATATACCCACAATCACTGGGTGGCTTTTTGACAAAAATAGCTTTATGGGGAATAATTTATGAGACGAGTACCTTCTCAACGTAAAGCAGGAGTATGACTCATGGCACTTTCCACTAAGGGTCCTACCCCATACGACCCTGTTCCAGAACGCCACGACCCCACCGACTTTCAACTCAACCGCGAGGGCCGCACTTTCTTGTGGGGCTTTAAGAGGGTGGTTGTGGGGTTTGATCCACAAAACAATCCGATAACGCGTCGGTGGGGATTTGTATACTACCGGATGACGCCCTCTAGCGAAAAGATCGAATACGGGGTCTTGGGCATTGGTGGCAAAATTACCTACTATCGCGACGACCCCATCGAGCGAGAGCAGGCGCTGTCAAGGAGAGCACACGGCCAGGAATGGAGTTTTTATTCCTCATGGCCGAGTATCATCCAGGTTGGACGCACTCCTGAAGGGCGACCCATTTTTGCCAGAAACGAAAGGGTGCACATGGTCAAGCTTGACGGTAAGACCGCGAACTTCTTTCTTCCGGGACTCGATGGCAAAAAATCCATGTATGCTCATGTACGCGTGGGTGTCTGGCCGTTCTGCTGGTGGAGAACTACGGGTAAATATATGGGGGAACGTGGGGCTCATAACTTCGCCGTTTACCCCAGACAACAGCCTCAACCCCCGGTAGTCGTTGAAGAGAGGGTGGTAGTGGCGCCTAGTAGGCTTGGATTGAGTGCGCCCACTTCGGGCCACCACTTGAGCCATCACTCTGTTGAGCGAGCGGTGGTCTTAATTGGAGACCATCGCCTTGCACGACTCTTGGGAACAAACTAGCTCTCCGACTCGGCATGTTGCCGAGTTTTTCTTTTGCTAAAAATCATTTTTTAGCGTCAATGGTTTCGTAGACTGTTTTTGAGATATCAGCAATAACTTGAGCGAGCGTTGCTTCGTCGCGGCCCTGTGTCATAACGCACAAAAAGTACGGTTTTGTAGGGTGATAGATAATCCCGCAATCGTGCAGCTCGACACCTAATGGAGTGTTTGTTCCTATAATATGCTCTCCAAATTTATGCGCCACAGGGGTGGTCGTGGGTACTCCATTCACAAGGCCTTGAGTAAACGTCGCTTTATTGAGCATCTTAAGCAGTGCCTCTGAGTCTTTATTGTCGAGGTATGTGCCGTTGTAGAGGACGCGGAAAAAGCGAGAATAATCAAACGCCGAAATGGTGTAGCTGCTACAGGAGGTGCGGGGGCTTATGACTTGCTACGTTGAGCAGAGCCCACTAAATACCCCCCTAAAAATATAAGAAACAGGTAAATTATCAACATATAACTATAATACCATGCCACCAGAACAAATGCAACCCTCTCAAGAAGAACAAGAAGCGTCACAAGAGGAACAACTTGTGAAGTTTTTACAAGAGTTGGATGCTCGTGTAACAGCGTTAGAAGAAAAAGAAACTAATGATTAGTAGATAACTTTAGTAGTAAGTTCATGGATAAAGCAGACAGTCCCTACTCAAACAGGGAAATACGAGAAAAGTGGAATGACATTGCAAGCACACTGCAAGAGATCAAAACACAGACTAAACTTACAAATGGTCGAGTGTACCCTTTGTTCTTCCCGCTACAGTTTGCTGTATTTTTGATACGAGAGGAGCAAACTCTGATTCTCCAATTTCTTTGGGAAAGACGACATTAAGAAGCGGCCCTATAAATTTGTATGGCGAGTTTGTTTCGCGGGTAATATGTACACGACTCAGAATCTCTTTGTAGTGACGAGTGCCCAACATGTATCCTGCGGCTATGCTTAAGACGACAATAAGTGTCGCGCACAATAAAAACACACACAAGAATCTTTTCGAAACAGTAACACTGCCTGAGTTTCCTGTTGTCATATATGCGACGGATAGTCCAGTATATTCCCAGAGTTTGGTGTAATCAATAATATGTCTGTAAGTGTGCTAGACTCAACACGAGGGAGGTATTATTTATAGTCTTTTGAAGATATGAAAACAATGACTTGCGCGCAGATGGGTGGCATGTGCGAGACAGCAGTGACTGGCAACACCGCTGAGGAAATGATGTCCAATGGCATGGCTCATCTCGAAGAGGCTCATCCTGAGATGGCGGCAAATGTAAAAGCAATGCCAAAGGACGACCCAAAGATGGTTGAGTGGAATGAGAAGTTTATGAAGGACTGGGAAGCTGCGCCTGAGACTGAATAATTTCTATAATATAGAAAAGCAAAAACCCTGAGGATGTCTCAGGGTTTTTGCTTGTTATAAATTACAAAAAATAAAAATCCGCTCACCTTGGAGAAGGGGAGCGGGTGCGGTTATGGGGATTGGTCCGAGAATGGTATTCCCGTACTGCGAATAGCAACAGTGATCGCGTTAGCTACTCCTTCTCCGACACCGTAGCCATCTCTGAAGTCTTTCTTGCTGGTGTATTGCGCACAAAACTCTCTCAGTGTGGTGATGGAAACCCTCCTTCCTTGAGGGCCATAGTTCCTGGTATTTTCGCACAGGTTTGCTGCTATGCGAGAGGCTCGGGTTGCCATAGCGTTTTTGAATCCCAGCTCAACGAAACGCCTCTTCGAAAAGAAATCCACCACCTTCATATCGAGCCAGTGTCCGAGTTGTGGCGGCGGTTCGCGCAGCGCGATGGCAAGAATCGCGCTGAGTGCCAGCTTTGTCCCATCAGCCAATGTCTCTTGAGCCAAAGGCAGCAGCTGAAAGTTGTCGCTCGGGTAGAGGGCTCTCAGGGCGACTACTGCTTCTGCAAATGCCTTAGCTGCCTCGAAATTTCCAGGCTTGCATCCATCGGGAAGGGTGACAAGTACCGCCACCCCAGACGGGCCCGACTTCACAACACAGATGTTTTCATTGTCCACAGCAAATCTCCTTGTAGATCTAAGTGCAGAGTAGCACGATAGAGTACTTATGTCAATTTTATTCTCGTGGCGTGTCTCTTAGTTTTGTATCTTTTGGTCCCCATTGCCAATGAGGTTTTTCGCCTGTTTTGTAGCAGATGTAGATCAACACGGTAGTGAGGATCAGGATTGGTAAAGCGAATACGAGGAAATTACTTCCTGACATGGGGTCCCCGGGCACAGACTCTTCTCTGGATACTATGAGTCCAAGAATAAGTACGATGTATACAAGCAGTGTCACCCAGCCTTGCCAAGTCGCGGGAGTCCAGCCCCAGCCATAGAGCTTGGCTTTAAACCAATATTTTTCAGGGTTATCTTTGAGATATGCGAAGTACTCTTTAAACATATCTTTAAATGTAACTTATTACTGCATCAAACCCTCTAGTGTGCCGGCAGGAGTGACTTTGAGGAACAATGTTGCACCAATTGAAGGTGGAGTGCTCATAGGCTCTCCTGCTTTGCGTTCGGCAAAATTGACATACAGTTCTTGGGAGTCGGTGTGTATCTCGGTCGATTGTGGTGCTATGCGGTCACCCACCAGAAAGGCGTTGGTGGTTGTGTATCCACTGGCAGTTTGTAGTGCAACAACTACATAGTAGAAGAGCCCGCTACCTCCCATGTCTTGCGTGACCAAAAAAGCAGTGTCACGTAGCCCGTCGCCATTGAGGTCGCCGGTCGCCTCATTGCCAAAATAGCGGGTAGTGATTTTTGATGCAGAACCTGGTGCCTCTGACGCCACGGATATGCCGGGTATTAATGTGATGGAGATACCGTCTATCGTAAATGTTGAGTTTTTCCCATCTAATACCGTGTGTGTTGTTGGTGCTGGAATATCTTCATC
>CAZDPP010000002.1:27072-27336 GCA_964507495.1 uncultured Candidatus Saccharibacteria bacterium | reverse complement strand
GAGAAAACATTGCTGCTGCATTCCAAAAACGTCTCGAGGATGTTGTTGTCGAAAAAATGCGCCAACTCTCTGAAAAATATTCCCTCTCTCACACCGTACTTTCTGGCGGAGTCGTCGGCAACGTCAAGCTTAACTACGAAATAAGCAAATTACCTGCTATTGCTGAGCTCTTTGTACACCCAGCTATGAGTGACGCGGGCCAAGCACTAGGCGCCGCTTATGCCGCATATGCGGAAAGTAATCCAAACTTCACCCCCCGAACAT
>CAZDPP010000002.1:16431-27044 GCA_964507495.1 uncultured Candidatus Saccharibacteria bacterium | reverse complement strand
AGTGTCTCATATGTATTTTGGACCTTCATGTTCAGATACGGAAATTGAAGAGGCTCTACGCAAAAACAACTGTGTGTACTCAAAAGAAACCAATATCGCAAAAAGGGTTGGTGAGTTACTCGCAGGAAACAATATCGTTGGCATGTTTCAAGGTGGTATGGAATATGGCCCGCGAGCGCTAGGAAACCGTTCCATCATGTATCCTGCGACTGATACTCACGCCAACGATTGGCTTAATCGACAACTCAACCGTACAGAATTTATGCCGTTTGCTCCAGTAACACTCGCCGAGCGCGCACACGAATGTTATATAGAAACAGAAAAAGTTGAACGAGCGCTCCGCTTTATGACCATGGCCGTCACTGTCACACCATTTATGCGTGAAAAAATGCCCGCAGCTGTGCACGTGGACAATACAGCGCGCCCTCAACTTATCGATCGCGAAGTAAATCCTATTTATTACGACGCAATAAAGACATACGCAGACCTAACAGGCTTACCAACCGTCATCAACACGAGCTTTAACATGCACGAAGAACCTATTGTGTGTACCCCCGAGGAAGCAATCAAATCCTTCACCGCCAGCCATCTGCACGCACTTGCTATTGGTAATTTTCTCGTCTTACAAAAAGATCAATCTCGCACGTTATAAAGCGTATAAGGTCCACTTTGCACGAGAGGTGTTTTTTCTACCACTCCGTTAAGGCGCCATTGTGAATCTTGGCCTTGGGTCGAATCCTGCAACACAAAATCTATTTTATATTTCTTTAGCTGCGCCAAGAGAGGTGTTTTTAGAAACGTTTGATATTGCGGCAGAAGTGTTTCTATAATCGAGTCAGGGAAGCATGCATACGAGCCACATAAATCGCGCCAATATGTGCCCACGAACAAAACATTTCCTATTTCTTCGCGATTATCTTTTTGATACATATAGGTTCGTGCGTTCTCTGCAGAAACCCCACGCAACGCAAGCAAAACAAAATAGTCGTGCACCAGACGCTCGCGAGGCACGGCAAACGTTACATCATATCCACCTGAGGCATATACAAATTGAGGAGAAAACACAGTAAGCCTATTAGCAAGGTACCAATCACTGAGAACAACTGAATCTTTCGGGGCACTGGTGCGCAAATACGTCCACACAGGAGCAAGCGCCTGGTTCCGCAACGCTTCTGTCTCATGTGCTCTGTACGAAGCCACTTGCACACCCGACGAAGCCCACACAAGTACCAAGAGTACCCCTCCCACAAAGGCTACGCGCCACACTCGAGAAAAACGCACAAGCACTTCTCCTACAAGCAACGACATTGCCAACAAGAAGGTAGGGATATTGGTATAGAAATGAAAATGTTGTTGGAATATCACCCTACCAGTGAGTAGTTGCTGATTTGAAACAATAAGCCCTGCGCCAAGTAGGAGAAGTACGAATAGATACTTTTCTCTGAACATTCGAGCCCACCTAAGGACAAGTCCCTCCCCTCTCCCCAACCACGAGTACAGCCACACACATGTATACAAAAAGAGTGGTAGTAAAATCATCTTCTCCACAATTGGTTTGTGTGTGGTTATTGCTTGCGTCAACCCGCTCTGTCCTCCGTGTATAAGTAACGGAATATTTGCGATAAGAAACGGAGCCATCACTGCAACACTAAAGAGCACTGCTATCCCGGCAGAAATCATCAGATCAAACCGACGCGATACGAGTGCATACAAAAACACCACCCCAAGCACGACAAACGCAAACGCCCAAGCATACACATATATGTAGGCCAATGTACCCACCGCAACACCCGTAAGAGCCACTGCCGCTTTTGAACGCGGATGTTGTAACAAATAAAAACATACCCACACTGCTGCAAAAAGAAAGATACTGCTCACTTGCGGATTCACAGGGCGAGAATACGCTAGAAACTCCCGATACGGACCCTGCAGTAAAAAAGTATTAACAATATCGACCACATTACTTTGGCGCACCAACTCATTCCCCAAAAGCATAGCGCCTGCGGCAAGTATAGCTAGTAGCCGACTCCTGGAGAGCGTGTACACAAACCCGTAGAGCAGAAGAGTGAGTATTGCAGGGAACACGAGTTCCATAGAGATCACAAGTGTCCCGATAGAGAGGTGTAATAATTTGCCTATCTTACCGAGCCCAAATTCAATGAGAAAAAGCTGGAAGGGGTTATGCAAATTTCGATACTCAAACTGGAAGGGGTCGCCGACAGGAGCCACGCTTTCATAATTTTTATTGATAAGAGTTAGATAAAAAGCCGCGTCCCCCGAATCCGTCATGACAACTCCTTGATATCCTGGGGTCAGCATATGATACACGTCAGGTCCTGCATATAGCGCCCCGACAAGAGACGCCAACACAATCGCTAGGATATGTCTTTTCAGAAAAGACCTCATGTCCTCTTTGCAAATCTCATTTTCCATGGTGCCACCAACCCCTCCCGTATCACACGATTTGATATCTTTGAGCTGCCTTTTACTCTGTCATGAAATATGACCGGGAACTCCACCACTCGGGCACCTTGTTTCCACAACATGTATTTGAGCTCCATCAAAAATGCAAAACCAGTACATGTAATTTTTTCAAGTGCAATTGAGCGCAACAAACGGGTGTCTATCAATATAAACCCAGCCGTACAGTCATTAAACGGCATACCTGTAATAACGCGACAGTAATAGTTTGCAAATCGGCTCAACAAACGGCGCTTGAGGTTCCAATTGACAGTGCCTCCCCCAGCTACATATCGCGAACCGATGACAACATCGACATGTTGCGCTACCGCCGCAAGTGCAGGCAGGTATCGTGGATCATGAGAAAAATCTGCATCCATAATCTGTACACGCTCGATCGTCGGGTCTTTCAACACTTCTGCAAACGCATTGAGATATGCCTTGCCGAGACCTTCTTTGTTTTTTCGAGAAAGGAGCGCGATACCCGCGTATATCTTCATCAAGTCTCTTACAATGTCGGCCGTACCATCGGGTGAGTTATCGTCAACCACCAACACCTTGATTTCAGGAGCAAATTCCTTCACTCGAGCGACGATGGATGCAATATTTTGCGCCTCGTTGTAGGTCGGGATGATGACGACTGTTTTATCCATTAAGCCTAAAATACTCCGTTATCGACAGACGCGCAACAAGGAAGATTAGTCTTGGTTGGGTCGACTCAACTCAAGGAACACGAGACCCAAAGGAAGGGGGTGCAAGAAAAAGACTCGTGTATGTGGTGTAACTGCCCTACCTATTGCATACAATTCCTTCCGAGTAAAAAACTGCTGTTCTGTCCACGGCCAAAATCGGCGCAACATTTTTGGTCGTGTCAATTTATACCATAGTGTGTGGTAGGAATACCGATACGGCATGCTCAAAAGAGCGACTCCCCCAGGAGCCAAAGCGCGATAGTGTTCGCGAGCCACGATAACTGGATCTTCGAAGTGTTCGAGTAGTCCTTGGCTCCACACAAAATCAAATTTTTCAGGCAGCGCGAGGTTGGTGCAATCATCAATCATAAACGTTGCGTTTTGTATGTGATGTGCACGAGCAAAAGATGTCGCTTGTTCAACTGCCACGGTCGAAATATCGACACCGACAAGTTTTTGTATTTCCGGCGCAAGAGACAAAGACAAGGAGGCGCGACCACAACCCATCTCAAGAACGGTCGATCTTGGTGTAAGGTATCGTCGTAGCACCCTCCTAAAAAAATGGTTGTACACTGTGCGCCCCCAATCGATAAACCTGTCTAGTCCTCCTTGTCGCTCCCAAATTTCTTGCCATTCTCCTGCTTGCTCGGTGGTCTTTTGCATTACAATAGTATACACACACCACACCCCTCAACAAACTATTGAAGCTTTTCTAACACTTAACTCTATCTTCTTTGCTCGATTCTCCCACGAATACGCCTCGACATCCTTTTTTGCTTGCACGGCAAGCAACTCACCCTTTTGTGGATTCCGTACCAACTCCACTATCATAGTAGCTAGTGCTCGGGGATCATCTGGAGTCACAAATGCCGCGCTTGTGTCGTGCACCACTTCGCGGATACTGGGCAAATCAGAGGCAATAATGGGACGACCCGAGGCCATGTAGGTAAATAGTTTAAGTGGAGAAGTAAAGTGTGCTGATATGTTCTGTCTAGCGGTGTTTGGCAAAATGAGAATATCTGCCGCGGCTTGATTATCAGCCAATTCGCGATACGGACGATAACCAAGAAATACTATATTAGGATACTGTTTTTTGTATTGCTCTACTTCTTTGGGTTCTCCGCCAATAATCATCACACGCACATGCTCCGGCAAGAATAAAGACGCCTCCATGAGCGTACTTGTTCCTTTCCATCCATCAAGGCGACCAATGTACCCTGCAATTTTAATATCAGCTGGCACACCAAGACGGGTGCGTGCAGCCTCTTTAGACTCTGGATTCTTGAATGCAGTTAAATCAATACCATCAGGAGCCACGAATATCTTATTCTCAGAAACTCCTTTTGCTACATAAAAATCCTTCAACCCTTGGGTAATGGCTATAATACCGCGCGCACGGAGCGCCACATGTCGCGCAGCAAAACTCCACGCGCCTGTGTGTGACTCCCAAAAAAAGTTTCTAATACCAAGTATTCGCATGCCAAAAAGTATCAACTCGTCTCGACTGTACACCACGGACTTTGTGTTTTTTTTGACATACCAATATGCGCGCCATGCAAAACAGAGCGACTCAAACACAAAACCCACTCTCCCCCACGAGACAGTGTCCCATACGGGAAGATATGTGACGGGAAAGCGGGTGGAAATGCCGTAGTACTCAAACACTCCATCCTTCAGAGGATTGTCGCGTCTTGGTAACACTAATTCCACATCCACCCCAGAACGTACTAGCGCCTCGCATGTTTTTACAATCTGCACACCGTGCGCTTTTTCAGTTGGGATTCTACTGTTTGCAACGTAGTACCACTTCATACCTTTGGGGCTTTGTCGGCAAACACCAGGAATTTGTAGCCAGAAAAGTTTCCCAATACTGCAACCGGAATAGTAATGAGCACCGCGATGTTTGCCCACACGTGTTCGTTTATACCAACAGGCGACCCCACAACGTTCACCAAAAAAGAAATGATACCAACATTGACCAAGGCAACAGTGCCTGAGACAAGGAAAAATCGAGTGTATTGTTTGTGCGCAGCAACAGGATCACGTGTTTGAAATACTAAAAACTTGTTCCAAAAAAATGATTGAGTTATGACAATAGTAAATGTAATGAACGAAAAAAAAGTCACCCATGGCCCCGAGGTAATACCCGAAACAAAAAGGCAGAAGTTAAAGACAAGGAGGCTCAGTGCGGTATTACCCAAACCAATAATCCCGTAGCGTATAAATTGATAGACGTGATGTTTCATTATCGACGAGTAAGCACGAGATACGAACCAACGGAGTCTGTTTGTACGTATTTAGTAAACAGATTTTTTTGCTGTTCGTGGTTATGTGGCGGGATAATCACATATTCCGGCACCCCTTGTTCAAGGAGTGGAATATTCTCTTTTCCATAGGCGAGCTTTTGTGTTGGCTCGATATCGAGATATTGATAATAATTGTCGCTAGGCAGAAATGGTACGATTTCAGGAGCGTCATACACCAACACGCTGGCAGTGATCGGAAAATGTGCAAAATAATCAACAAATGTTTTTGTCTGATCGCTTGCATAATGCTCGGCAACCCAGGAATCAAAATTAAGCTGGTATACCTGTATACACCCAAGCACTACGCACAATACAGACACGACTGAGACATAGCCTGGGAGGGATATTTTTTTGAGTAGTCCGGCTGCAATTACACGCAAGGAGGCTGGAGCAAATACTAGAGCTAAAATCATAGCTTCAAAAAAATAACGATACCACCCAGCTGTGCGCAAATATGCCAATGTAATGAGCAACGAGAACACAAGTGCAATACTTTCAGCAAAAGAGACTTTTTCTTTGCGACACAAACGCATCACTGATGCCACTATCCACACAACCATCAGTACTGCAAAATATATCGGCGTTGATTCTGTAAAGAATTTTGTCGCGTTGTGGAGCGATGTGGCAATGACCGAGCTTTCCTCGTAGGGGTTTGCGTAGTGATGCGCGATAGATGCAAACGCATCAGCACTACCAAACTGCAAGTATCCCCATAACACCAAAGGCACCGCACACGCAAACATAGCCCACAAAAGAGAACCTATCCGCCAAGGTGCACGAGCACGCAACAAGAATATAATACCCACAGCAATAAGAAACAGAAAGAATATCGGTTTCGTTGCCGCAGTGAGTCCGGCACACAACCCTGCGAGAAGCCACCAGCGCGTATTTATAAAATTTGTTGCTTCTATGTTCCATACAAAAAACAGCGTGAGAAGCAGATAACACATGCCGGGCACCTCACCCATCACATCTTTCCCACCACCATACAGAAGTGGAAACGAACTTAGTAAAAACGTAGCGAGCAATGCCTCCCGCATACCAAACAAGGTGTACATAAGAAAAAACGTGAGCCCCACACAAAGGAGTATAAAAAATACCATAGGCAACCGCGCACCCAACAACATATTTTGAGAATAATGAAGAGATAGCGCTATTGGTGCCAAAAATGGGTACCCCCCTGTGACATTGCCTGTGGGCGCCAATACGCCAGGGGCAGTCTGTATGGTTTGTACACCGCGCTCAGAGAGGGATTGTGCCACTTGGATGTACACCCCCTCATCAAACCAGGTTGGCGGACTCTCTGTGAGTTTGTAGGACGCGTAGAATGCTGTCATGGCGAGCAACCCCACTAATACCATTACGTGCCACCAATACAGCCTTATTCGGCCTATGAATTTGGATATATACATGGATTCTACTATCATAACGATAATACTATGATTCGCACATCTGTACGATGGTTGGTAGGCACGTTGGTACGCCTACTCCCCCCAAGCGCACCAGAATTTATCTACACTAATCTCCTGCCTGGGCCCTTACGAGGACTCTTTAATCGCTTCGTCGTATTGTTGCTGCCTAAAACAATACATCTACCAGAGGGGGATATTGTACTAAACCCGGAAGATCCCGTCATCTCGGGATCGCTCGCTTTTGGAGTCTATGAACCCTACGAATTAGAATTGTTTCGGAAAGAGATAAGCGTCGGTGTCACTGTGATAGATATCGGTGCAAATATCGGCCTCTACTCTACTATAGCCGCACACCGCGTTGGTCACACAGGTCGAGTTATTGCGTTTGAGCCAGAACCGCACAACTACGCATTACTACAACAAACAATACATAAAAATAATTTTACTACTATATCAGCATTCCCCATGGCAGTTGCCGACACGCCGGGAACTCTCACGCTTAATGTCTTTGACTCAAACAAAGGCAAACACTCTCTTGTTAAAGATAATGCCGATGATAAGGGTTTTTCCAAAACCATTAAAGTTGAGACAGTTGTGCTTGATACCTTTCTTGCCGCAAAAGGCGGAATACAAGCCGACATTATAAAAATGGATATCGAAGGCGCAGAGTCGCTTGCATTGCGTGGCATGTCAGAAGCGCTTTCACACTGCAAAGTGCTCTTTTTTGAGTTCACCCCTACCTCCATCAAAAAGGTTGGGGACGATCCCACAACAATACTTACTACACTAAAAAGTTACGGCTTTACTCTTTTTGTAATCGACGAACACACAAAAACTACTCAGGAAATAAAAGACCTCGAACACTTTGTACATACTATCCCTACCGCGCGCGCTGCAAATCTTTTGTGTAAAAAATAATTAAAGTCTTGCATTATACGCCTTAGCCCACAAGCGAAATGCGATAAGTGTCCAGAGTGTAGGTAGTGCATATGCGCGCTTGTCTACATGGTCTTTCAACATCTTCTCTACTCCAGCAAAATTGAGCAACTTGTCTGTACCCGGGTGGTATCCTGGCGAAAGTACTTCTTTTGCCATCCGTAGGGCTTGGGGACGGCGGAGCCACTTGGACATCGGCGAGAAAAATCCACGTTTCTTTGCCTTAAGTATATGTTGAGGCAAACGAGGACGAAACGCATCTCGCAATAATTTCTTACTTCCAAGAAATGAAACTCTTAGATTGCTCGGGAGTGTGGAAGCGTATAGCACAAGGTCAGTATTGAGTAGCGGCACCCGTGCCTCAAGTGAGGCTGCCATAGTCATCGTATCAGTACGCGCTAGCGCCTCATCTACTAACCACGAACGCCTATCAGCATCCATAAATAGTTGCGTAAAATCAGACTCCTTCCGACCTATAAGATATTTTTTTTCAAACTCTTTGGCAGGAATATTGGATACATATTCATGCATGACTACTTTTTTAAGTACATTATCTTTCTCAAACAGAAACTGCTCCACACGCACTACACCTGGAGGTAAATTAAGCTTTTGTGCCTTACCCCATAGCATAGAACACACGTCCCGCAACTTTGCAGGCAATCTTTGATAAACATCCATGAGCTTACTGATGCGATAGCGAGGATAGCCACCAAATAATTCATCTCCTCCATCCCCCATAAGCGCCACCACAATATGCTCTCTTGCTTTGCGCGACAAGAACAACTGAGCAAGTGCAGTGGCGTTACCTATAGGTTGATCGAGCGAATATGTTGCTTCAGACAAGAGCATCATAAAATCCGATTCAGTAAAAAGTATTTCGTGATGATTCGCTCCATAATGTGCTGCGGTCTTTGCGGCTAAGTCAGCGTCGGTATTAAATTTGTGTTGCTCTTCCTCCTGCGTCACCTCAAAGCGAAGCGAGTAGGTTTCTACTTTTCCTGCCACTTTAGTTGCAGCATCGAGCACAATGGTAGAATCAAGCCCGCCGGAGAGAAAAAGCCCTACCGGCCTATCCGATACCAACTCAGCAGCAACTGCAGCATCAACCAACTCACACACCCGAGTATGAATCGAGGCGCGCGAGTCAAGCAGTGTTGGTGTAAGCGGCACGGTGAAATATTGTACGAGCTCTATAGTATCCCCTCGCATACGCACATAATGTCCAGGCGGCAACTTTTGTATACCCACTATCATACTCAAGGGCTCTGGCACGTAACGCAGATGTAAATAACTATCGAGTGCGTGAGGGTCTATGATGCGCTCGATGCGATCATCCACCAACACCCCCTTAAGCTCAGAGGAAAAAGCGATGCGTCCATGTGTGTAGTGATAGTAAACCGGCTTAATACCCGACTGGTCACGTATAAGAAAAAATTCGTGAGTCTGCGTGTCCCATAGCGCAATACAGAACATCCCACGCAATTTGCCAATCGACTCGATACCTTGAGCATCAACGAGAGCTAAAATAACCTCGGTATCTCCTTGGGTTTTAAATGGATACGGACCAAGTTGTGCACGCAACTCACGATAGTTATAGATCTCACCATTAAATGCAACAACATAGCGACCTGACGCACTTTGCATCGGCTGATCTGCTGTGCGCGAGAGGTCAATAATTGCCAAGCGGTTATTGCCTAGCGTAGCAAACGTATCCGACCACACCCCACTACCGTCGGGACCACGATGCACTGTTGCAGTATTCATTTTTTTGACAAGAGCCAGGTCAGTCACACACTCATCAAGACTTCTCCCACGCGTGTCGACTATGCCGTTTATTGCACACATAGATGTATTGTACGCGATTTATACTTTTGCTTGGAATTGATACGCGAGAGGGAATTTTTCTCGCAGACCTGGGCGGACCCACACAACAATCTTGTCGAGCACTAGCACAAACGGAAGTACAATAATCTTAAGTATGCGCGGTAGCAAAAATTCGCTCTGATAGTACGAAGCGACCAGAGGCCCGCGACCCACAGGAGTAATATCTATGCGAGAAAAACCTGCTTTAAGAAAAAGCGCACGCAGTCCTTCGTCGGTGAGACGCACATAATCATGAGGATCCTTATGTACAGCAACCAAAAAAGGAATAATACCAACGACCGTACCTTGAGCCTGCAATACACGTTTGAGTTCTGCTACTATTTTTGAGCGGAGTTCTAAATGCTCAAGCACATTGCACAAAAGTATAGTGTCAAAATACCTATCAACAAACGGAAGTGTTTGTGTCTCAAGATCAAGCACCACCTTTGGTTTGTTGGCCGCTGAGACATCGAGTGTTGTCACGTTGTGCCAACGACGCGTTTGAAGGTATCGCCAATAACTCGCACGACCATCTCCGCCGCCCACATCAAGCACACGCCCATATGCCTCACATGTGCGTAATGAGACATTGGTGAGAATGCGATACAAGTCTTTGCCGCGCAGCGTCTCGACCAACAACTCACACCACAAACGGGTACGTACATAGTTATAAAGATGCCCACCTAACAAAAACAAATGATACCGCACAATAGTGAGTTCAATTGAAAGCGGCATCGAGTTGCGGAATCCCCAACGCACATACATGCTCGGCAATCGCCACAAGAGGTACCCCATAATAGTTTTAGTCCTTCGATATACATCCCAATACAACACACTCAAAAAGCTGCCGTACTCAGCAACCTTAATTTCACGCTTAGCGTAAGTACCCAAATAACCCCAGTAGTTCGAGACGCGAGCAGCCGACCAATGAAAGTCGTAGTAAT
>CAZDPP010000002.1:0-16421 GCA_964507495.1 uncultured Candidatus Saccharibacteria bacterium | reverse complement strand
GTCGTGTACATGGCCTCGAAATCCAGCGCCCACCGAGGAATGCACAAGACGTGTTTGATACGAGGGATACGTGGCTTCGTGAGCAATTTCCTTACCATCGATAAAAATACGTGTAGGCATGCGCCACACCAAGTGTGTGGGGTTTGGATTTGAGACAATTCGCTCAATTTCAGCAACGGTTTCAAGCGACAATTCGTCGTCAGCATCCATAAAAAAACGCCATGGCAGAGTGCTTGAGTCCATTGCGCGCGCTCGCCTACTTGCCTTATCCATAGCGCACGGTGTGTTGGGTTCGTCAGTATCGTACTGAGATATAACTCGAGCGCCATACTTCTGTGCCACGGCGCGTGTGCCATCTATTGAGTTACCATCGCAGACAATTATCTCGGCAAAATTTTGTAAAGACACCAAACATGCCGAAAGCCCTTCTTGCGAATTAAGAGTAAGCAGAGAAACGGAGCAGGGAATTTTGGAATCGGGATTGTTCATATAATATCGAAACCTTACGTGAGTTTAGGCAGAGCTGCAAGTACCACTTCATCGAGTTTTATTTGCGCAAAAAGAGTTGCTGCTTTTTGCGATGCCGCGCCGGAGAGCATTTCTCGCAAAGCCTTATTGCGCAACAACAACAGCGCTGCTGTGTATTCTTGTGGCGTGGTTGCTCCTAAGTACTCCACATCTTGCGTAAAATCATACCCCGCCAATGCCCGGGGCGCTGTTATAGTTGGGATGCCGCGTGCAAGAGGTTCGAAGATTTTTTGCTGCTGGCCCGCACCCATCAAAGATGGCATGAGTGCCACATCCATAGTAGACAAAAATGTATCAAGATTTTCTACATACCCCTCATACACACAATCATTGGTAAAATACTTTTTGTATTCTTCGGGCACTTTGCTGCCAAGAACATGCAGCACAAACTCACCCGGCGCCTGAGCTCGCAACAAAGGCGCAATCTCTTTGAGCACGAGCGCAAGTGCTGCACGGTTGTGCGCTACGCGATATGAAGAACCCATAAAAAATACGTGGAGTGGCGTGCGTTCGCGCACAAGAGGGCGAGGCGATGCTACAAACCGAGGGAGGCTGCGCAATGGCAGAAGTAATACTTTCTTAGCTCCCACGCGTTCATACTTCGTCTTTTCTTTGGGAGTAATAGCCAACACCACATCGCTCATACGTACACAACGGCGCTCACCGAGCAACTTAGCTGCGTATTTTATATAATTAAATAATGTACGACCATCCTCTTCTAAAAAGTGTTTTGGCTCGAAATTGAGCGAGCGGGTCACAATCGGAATACCCGCACGGCGCACTAACCCATACAGCGGCCACAAATAAGTGTATTCAAACCACACGACATCAGGTTTATATTCAGCAAGTTCTTTCGAAAGAGCTTCAATTATTCCCTTTTCGCTGTACTCATATGCTGCGCCATCGAGGTATAGCGGGTGCTTGAGTTTGCCAAAAAATTTATATAATTTTTCTGTATTTGAAAGAGTGCGGTTGCTAAAGCGATACGGTACCATCACAACTCTGATACCCATCTCATGTGCGCATGACTCAATATATGTGCTGTCTGCCCACTCGACTACTTTCGTGATCACTACCACATCAAACCCAAGACGCACCAACAGACGAACACCCTCTGCTCTATCCATCTGCTCGGCTCCGGTTTCTGGCATAGGAAAACTCGGCATTACCATCAGTACTTTTTTTATAGAATTAGTGTGCATACCAAACTGAGATACGAGAAATCAAATTCGGGAGAGAGTGTCTTTCTCGGATAATGTCGACCCGATCTAAACTCTCCTTTGGGTGCCCAAGAGCTTCTGCTATAGCCCCAGGAGTTGCGTCTACCAGGTGTACAGGGAAATCTTTAAATACCTCACTTGTAGTGATGACAGCCGCGCCAGTCGCCAACGCTTCGAGTACCACCTTATCCATACTCCCCGTCTCGCTGGTGTGTACGAGCACAGCAGCCTTTCGATATTCGTCGAGCAACTGTTCTTGGTTGAGGCCACCCAAAAAGCGCACTGATGCACCGAGTTTTTGTGCAAGCGCCTCAAGCGCCGCATGCTCCGGACCACTCCCCGCGATGCGCAATTCTTTATGTGCAATGTTCGCCGCCTCAATAATTAAATCGTGTCGCTTACTTTTGGAGAGCCTGCCGACCGAGAGTATCGCCTCACTTCGCATAATGTGAGGGTCAGGAGAAAAGAAATCGGTGTCTATGCCGTGCCCCATGACCTGAACCTTGGAAGACGAGAGGCGGAAGCTCTCGGGTGAGCCTGTAAACACTTTTTGTACGAACAGCACAGCAATGCGCAATTTGAGATCAACTGTTTTATGCATATACCATAGTGCTGTTTTTTTATGCATCAACCGCCAGAACCATCCACCAATCAGTACATACTCGGGGTTCATGTGCACAAACACAACATCATACTCTTTGCGCAATACTACGATATATCGTAGTGCGCGCCACCAGCGCACGAGACGTGAGCCACCTTTTTCTTTACCAAGTGAACACACAGAAACATTGTTCGGGAGATTATGCACGCCTTCTCGCAAACAAATCACTGTTACGCACTCGAAATGTTTTGCAAACTCTAGAACCCACGAGTGGAAAAATCCGAGTATGGGGTCGTCTCTATCAAGTGCTTGCGTACAAATGAGCAACTTCATTGTTTTAATATCTCTGAGCCATACACCTCTTGCAGCAAGTCAAGGTCTTTGTTGGTCATATTAAGGAGTGTATTATTTTTCAACTCAAATGCCCGTAAGAGGTTGATACCTGAAACATCGTGCGGAAGAAGTGTCTCATACATCCCGCGGAACGCGGCGAAATCTTTTATAAAACAATGTCCGCCCGCACCCCGACCCGCAGTGGCGCCTGGGTGCCCGCTGGTGTCGAGTACTCGTAAGTGCGACGGGCCAATGCGAGCATCGTTTCCCACCATGTCTTGCACTACAGTATAGTCAGCGCCCACATACGCTGCGAGATCGTACAGGACATTTGCGTATACTGTTTTCATGTACAAAAAAATATTCCCCGCATATTTGACTAACTCGCTTTCATTGGAGCTCACGATGCGCTCGTAGGGGGCCTTGGGTAATACCGACAACACTGTCTGTGCATGAGCCCTGTACTCGTGCGTGTCTTTTGGAATACCGATGATATTTCGTTCGGGATGTGCGGCATCCTCGGCTGCTGTTTTTTCGCGTAAAAACTCGGGTGAGTGTAAGACAAATCTGTCGGGAAACTCATCTTGGAGTTTCTGTATGGTGCCGGGGAGTGTTGTTGATTTTATAACCGCGATGTTGCCCACCCCAACCAAAGGAAGAACACTTTGTAAAATACTGTGGTCAAACTTCTCGAGCGTTGTTGGAGTTGGTACTGCGATGAACACAATATCACACGCGGCGATTGCATCTTTGTGTTGAACATAGGGTTCCTCTTTTGCATAGCGAACAGTAGAAAAACCCCGACGCTCAAAATCGTCTGCATAATTTTTGCCTATAAATCCCTGCCCTATAAATCCAATGGTCATATAAGACTGCCCTTCCAAGCATTTGCCCATTCTTCCGGCTTCTCCAAAAGACTCAACTCAAGAGTAGTTATTGAATTAGTTTGTAAAACATCGCACACTGTCTCGGCTAGCCCCTCGCGTGACACTACGATAGCACCTGCCTCACGAGCGACTCCCACATCAGGCGCCACCACAGGAATCCCCGCTGCGAGTGCCTCAATGATACTAGCACCCCAACTCTCATTTTTTGAGGTACAAAGCACCACGTCTGCAAACCCCAAATACTCGGCTGGGTCTTGCCAGCCAGGAAACTCCACCGGCAGCACCCCCACCTCTTGTTGTAACTGCCCCAACAAGCTTCCGGTTCCAAGCATAACAAGTTTGGCATCAATCCCCATCTTACGCACTTGGGCTAAAATGGATATGGCTTCAAGCGGGTTTTTCTCATCCTCAAAACGCCCGATCCAGAGGATTGTCTTTTGTTCGTGCGGCTCGTGCTTGACTGCACGGAAACGTGCAATATCAACAAACACGGGGAGTACGTGCACGGGTTTGTTTACACCAAAATTTACAACTTGTTGTCTTACTTTCTCTGATACCACACGCACCGAATCAGCGCGCCTCAACACAAATCGTGCGAGTAGTTGCCGAACACTACTTTGTGAAAAAATATCAGCGTGTACTTGCACATTAAGACGTGCTTTTAATGCGCGAGAAATATACAGCGCGAAAAGCCCGCGTAAGAAAGGATCTTGCGAAGTGACTACATCAAACTTCTTCTGGAGTACCGTGGACCACATCCGCCAACTGATAGATTCCCACCCTATATACATGACAGCTAATTCTTCAACCACACCACGCTGCAGCCCAAGCCGCTCGTGAGCATTCGTACCTGCGACGAGCAAATTTTTATCCCCTGTAACCATTAACACTTTCATACCTATACAATTTGGAGTAGCGTCAAAAACTCTTTCGCAATGTCTTTGTATGTACGCACCTCAGAAAACATTCGTACTTTTTCTTGCGCGCGGACATATCCCTCACTACTTGCAAGCTCTTCGATAGCACAGGCGATATCTTCCTCACTGAGCGGGTCGACAAGCATGCCATAGGAACCGAGTTTATGAGCCAAACCCGAATACATGTCCATAATAAAAGGTTTCTTAAAGCGCAGAGCATCGAGGATGTAGTTGGGGCTTATCTCGGTAATCGAGGGTAGCACAACTGCGTAGCAACTCTTCATTCTTTCTAGCAATTCTTTTTTGGGCACCTGACCCTCCTCAAGGACAATCTCTGGATATGTTTCTTTTGCTTTTAGAAATGCGGTATGGAGCCTTTTACTGTTTTTAAACGCAGTCGGGCGCACATACCAGAGAAAGTTTTTCTGTGTTGGTGCAACACTTGGGAGCGGCGCATCAATCGCGTTTTCGACAATGCGCGTTTTTGTTTGATCAATAGCATATGCCGCACTCCAAATATCTTTTTGCATCTGTGTACTAAAGATAACCAAGCTCGCCCGACGGAGTACGACACGTGTCGTACTTAAAATTATTTTTTCTTTTGTCGTAAACACACGATTGGTAGTATAGAAATCTTTCAGGGGCACGAGGTCGCCCGTACGCTCAAGGTACTGCTCCCACACAAAGTCGCCACCGGTGCGCACTACAAACGGCACACGAAAGATACTCGAAGCAACAGCCACAGGAAGCGCCACACTAAACGTATCGAGTACAATTATCTTCTCTGCCCACAGCATCTTCGGAAGAAGACGCAAGAAAAATAAAACATGCCGCACGCCAGTTGGGAAGCACATCAAAGCACCATACGTTACCGGCTTGGCTTGGTGACCCAACGCATTAAACGCTTCCACCAACTCTTTGGCATAGTATGAGGGGCCTCCCACATCGGGCGGGTAAATCCCAGTTGCGACGAGTATCTTCATGCAGTTACTCTATCGTAAACCTTGGCTTTGAGCGAGAAGTTACAAAAAGAAAGTGGCCCACACACGAGGTGCAGGCCGAAAACTAAATGATTGAATGACACTAAGTGCCCAAAGACTCGACACTACCAACGCGTACACCGCCGAAGCGCCAACGGGAGTCCCAATACGAAGGCTTACAATTATCGACAACCACACGGTCTTCCCCCAACCAGTGCTCAAAACCCAAATCGCAGAAATTGCCACCCTCATATGTCCACGAGCACGCGTTAGGGTTGTCCTTGGCGAACCCTTGGTTTTTAATATTGTCGACTATTTGCGCTTGTGGATCGGGGACGAGCTCATGCAGCTCATACTGCCTCATTACCTCTTCCCACGATATCACCAAACTTGAGTAACATCTTCTATAACACGTGGGGTCGGGTTTGAAATAGTGAAGCATCACTACTTCACTGGTATGAACCGGCATGGAAGGAAAGGTATCGCCCTTTTTGACATATTTGTATTGAAACAAACCAGGTGCGTTGAGTGCCTCCCGCATTGCGCAGGCGCGATTGACCCTGACTTCACTGGTCATGTATATCATTACGCCACTCCTTACTCATCTGGCGCTTACAATACTATTTATATAAACTTTGTCAAACATTTTGCCGAACACTTTTTCGCGCATGTCTTTGGCAATTAAATCCCAGCTGTATTTCTCGGCCACCATTGTCTTGGCGTTTTCTATAACCCGCTTCGTATTCTCGGGGTTGCCCAAAATGTCTTTCACTGCCTCGGCTATTTGCTCGGGCGAATTGGCGTCGACTGCCCACCCTGTTGTTACTTTTTCAGGGTTTCGTTTTACATCAAACAAAAAGTCGGCGATACCTCCCTCTTGGGTCGCCACCACAGGCAACTCTGCCGCCATAGCCTCGACAAACGAAGCGCCAAAACCCTCCGAACGAGACGGGCGAATGAAAATATCTGCTGCATGCAAGTATGCAGGCATCTGCTTGTGATCGACATGTCCCACAAACACTACGCGCCCCGAGACGCCGAGTTTTTCTGCAAGCTCTTTAAGTTTTTTTTCTTCCACACCCACCCCCAATATCTGGAATCGAATCATCGCAGGCAATAGAGCGAGCGCACGGATACAATCATCTACTGCGTTTTTGTGCACCAAGCGAGACGTAGTGATGAGCACTACTCCCTCGTGTGCCGCAGGTGTGCCCGAGAAGTGCTGTACGTCGACTCCGTTAGGGATAATCTCAATTGGGCCTGCAAATCCTCGCACCCTTGCCCACTGTGCTAAATAGGTTGAGAGTGGCTGCACAATGTCTGCTTTTGTAAACGCTCTTACAAACAAAGGCCACAACGGGCGCATGGTGCGCTCGATGTGCGCGAGCGAGTCACCCTCTTGCAGGTTGAGGATATATGGCACGTTGGAGTGGCGCATTTTAAAAAGCGCGGCAGGCACTCCTGTTGCATGCGCCATCATCGCCCATGTGGCAGAAAAATTAAATTGTTTGTGCAACGTCGAAGCTGTGCGCGCAGCCATAAACTGAAAAAGAAATTTGCTCACCAAACTTGTACCAAACCCGATGCGGTGCACAAAAATATTTCCAATTTTTTCCTCTTTCGCTTCTCTATTTGAGAAACGCAGCGTCACCATATGAAACTCAATGTCCGTAATCCTGTCGGTGATTTCTTTTATCGCCACTTCTGCCCCACCCACGTGCGGATAGTATGCGAGCGAAAATATAAGGACTTTTTTCATGTATACAGAGTATAACTTTTGTTGCCTATAAAAAGAAACGGCCGGACCCGTTAGAAGGAGGTCAGACTCAAAGTCGAACGGCCGGCTTCCTCGCGAAAGCCGGCCGGTAGGCACGAAAGAACTTGGGGATCAGGCGGTGACGGTGTTGCCGGCGCCCGCCTCGGCGAACGCCGCGACGAGGAAGTCGGGGTGATGCGCGATGAACAGCATCAGCGCCGAGAGCGACGTACTCAGGCCGGTGTAGCCGCCATGCCCCTGCCCGTTGCGGATCATCTTCATCAGCTCGGAGAGCTTGATGAAATAGACCCCCGCGATGGCCTCCTCCGGATCCGGGCTCGGCTTGCCGAGCAGCTTGAGATTGACCTCGAGCTCGACGACGGCACCCCAGGTCGTGAGGCGCGGCCTCGGGTTAAAAAGTCTCATCAGCCAGCGCATGGGGTTCCTCCTGTTGCGCAGTTGCAGACAGTTTTAATCATAGTGTATTTATATTAAACTGTCAAGTCCTTCAAAATCTCCTCTTCAGTCAGGCTTTTCGTGAGCGCATCAAGCTCGGGACTCGCGATCCAATCTTTCGGGTCTGAGCAGTCGCCGTGTTTTATGGTATGGATGACAGCCCCCGCCGGCATGTACACATTGTGAGCCTTCCCCGGCTCGGTGGTAAACACTTCCCCATTTTTGTATACTCGCAACCCAAGTGTGTGGTCGGCGTGGAGTTCGACAAAACCTATCCACCCGCTTTGCACGACAAAAGTCTCGATAATTCCTTTATGGCTGTGACTGTTTTGCCACCCTTTTTCATTTTGTGGCATCTCGGTGCGCACGTATGACGAGTGGTCGGTCAAACTTTCTAAATAAAAACGCATCTCCCCATTATCCATTTGGCGTCCACGTGCATTCATGCCGTATTTCAAACACTCGTCGGCAGTAAGATTATTGTTTATGGGGAGTGTGTTCATAGAGTTTATGCGAGCGAGTCTCGTATGTGTTTTTCCAAATCGTGTTTTGGCTCCCAGCCAAGCGCGCGGACCTTGCTTGTGTCGATGGTCGAGGTCAAGCGATTGCCTGGGCGTGGTGGCAACATCTCTATAGGGAGGTTGAAAAGTTGCGCAACCTCAAGTACCGAGTATGCGCGGTCATTGCCGATACCAAAATCATCCCCTTCTCCATGTTCGCCCACCAACACCAACCCTCGTACAATATCATGCACGTGGGTAAAATTGCGCTGTTGCGTACCCGGCGAGACAACAGTAAGCGGCTCCCCTTTACGTGCTTTTTGTATAAACGTTTCAATCAGCGTTCCATACTGCTCGGCTGGACGCTCGCGCGGGCCGTATACGTTATAAAAATATGCAATAGCGTAAGGTAAATTAAACCAAGTTCCATAATTGCGTACTAGCTCGGTATTACTTGCCTTGGTCCATGCATAGGGGCTTTGGTTGCGCCCAAGGCCGCCATCACCAAATTTAGTCGACGATCCCGCATAGACTATTTTACATCCGCGAGTGCGGCAAAACTCCAAGACAGCGAATGTTCCGGCCTTGTTGTAATCCCAGACCAGTGGGTGGTCGGCAAAACTTTGCTCGACACGAGAATATTCACCAAGGTGGTACACCAGATCTGGTGCCTCAGGCACCAACAGAGCGATATCTCGTGTATGGCCCTCGCGATACTCAACACCAGGCACATGATTGTCGCGTGATCCCGCAAAATAGTTATCAAGCGAGATAACCTTGTGGCCATCGCGCACCAAGCGCTCACACAAATGCGAGCCTATAAAGCCAGCCCCGCCGGTCACCAGAATGAGTTTTTGTTTCGGTTCTTCGGGCATAAGAAAACCCACAGTAACACAGCTTTTACTGTTTTTCAATGGGTCTATTCTATATCAAACTCATCCTCTAATTTAGAGGTTTCAGTGGGCCGCGCATACCACACACCCGCAACTCCAAGGACAATGAGTGCTGCCAGGGCAATAAGCGAACCCATTAAAGGAGTAGTTACCCCACTCTCGCGCACAGCAGCCACAGGAGTATGTCTTGCGCTCGTATTGGTTATATTATTCGTCGTACTCTTGGTTGTTGGTGTAATTTTTTGCACAGATGTTGCAACGGGTTTTTTAATAGTACTAACCTTAGGCTGACTCATAGGCGCAGGAATACCAGAAACTATTCCTGGGTCAGGAGCACCCGCCACAAACACCTCACCACTTCGATGTAGCGAGTTGCCATCACCGAGCGCACCCATGTCTGGAGTATAAGATGCAGTATCCACCACTGTGAGTGTGGCGTTTTTGAGTATCACGCTTGTTCCGCGATTTGAGAGAGTAAACGCACTACGAAAGAGAGTTCCCGTATAGTTTGGCCAATCCATTTTAAATTTGTTCGCATCTGCCGCAATAATCGCTACTCCTTGTACGGGCAGCATCGTACTTCCTTGTACAAGCATGAGTCCATGGTTGGAAGTCCCTTGAAACAATTTCCAATTTTTGAGATCGACGATTTGCTCTGTATCGTTTACCACCTCCACCCACTCACGCCCTGCTTTAGCCCCCACCGTGTCGTACATCAACTCCGTTATGCGCATCGATGCATGTGCACAAAAAGGAACTATAGTTATAAATGAAAGTAGAAAAAGAAAGCCAATTCGCTCAGGCGTTTTCATTGGGCAATTCCTCGACTGCAAGCATTTCTTGCAGCACTTTTTCGGGAATCTCTGTCGTGCGTGGGGCAGTGTGCGGTTGAGGTGTAGGATTTGAGACTATTTTATTGAGTGTAGCTTTAAGGTCGATTGTGTGGGTTTGCGTTGCGGGTTGAGGTTGGGTTCGTGTGGGTTTCTCTGGTTCGGGTTGTGATGTTTTTTTGCTTGTCGCTAGATCGAGCGCCTCGCGTAAACTCTTGGCTCCAACAAGCGGCGGTTTCTCTGGTGTTCTTTGTGGATGACGCTCCGGCTGCGGTCTTGGAGCAGGGGCTTCTTTGTATACTGGCTTATGTTCAAGTGCGGGCGACTCTGGTTTTGGAGTAGGTGATGCAGGTTCTCGCACCTCTTCCTTGGGCGAGGTTTTCTCTGCACGAACATAGTTGCTCAAAAGTGGTATACCCTTAGTTGCCACCTCTTTGTGCGGCACGTGGGCGGTGGCGGACACCGGGCGACGAGTTTCCTTGGGTGGTAGTGGTTTAGCCGATGCAACTTCAGACTCTTGCCATTTGGCAAGAGTGTCCTCGACCTCTTGTCGAGGCTTAGCAAACATGCGGCGCGAGTTCGCGAGCGTCTCTTCGACAAACATCTGTGGCGGGGCATCAAATGGCTTCATGGTAGTAGCTGAAAAAGGTGGCGAACCCACGCCGTCTATCATGAGGGTGAGATAGATCTGTGCAAATCCCAAGTTCACTAGATCAGTCTGGGTAAATTGTGGCTGAAAAACCGTCTCGAGTACCTCCGCATCAAAGGGTCCAACACGGAATGCGACTGTCGTACCCACGTTACCAAACACAGCGTCGCGTACCTCCTCCTCCATCTGCTCGATATACTGATGCGCGATAATCAAATTGAGTTTGTATTTGCGAGCCTCAGACAGAATGTCCGAAAACGATTCATTGGCAAAGTTTTGAAATTCGTCTACGTAGAAATAAAACGATGGCAAGGTGGCAAGAGTGGTCGCCGGAACATCTGCACGCGACATCGCTGCCAGATATATTTTTGTCACAAGCATCGAGCCCAAAAGCGCAGCGTTTATCTCGCCCACACGGCCCTTGGATAGGTTGATGATGAGGATCTTTCTTTGATCCATCAATGCACGGATGTCGAAGCTCGACTTGGATTGGCCGATGATATTGCGGATGAGCGGATTGCTTGTAAATTGCCCCACCTTGTTTTGGATTGCAGGCGTAGCCTCGGCTGCAAAGCGGTCGGTAAAATTTGCGAACTCTTCTGTCCAAAAACGCTTCACCACAGGGTCTTTAACATTATCGACCACTCGCTTACGAAACGCCTTGTTGGTGTACATAGTGTTGACGTCAAGGAGTGTCGAGCCTTCAAACTCCAAAAGCGCCAACAGTGTGTTGGAGAGAATATATTCCATACGCGCACTCCACGCATCCACCCACAATTTCTTAAACGCCGACATAAGCCCCGACACCACCAGATGGCGTTTGTCATAGCCTACATCCTCCATCACATTGAAGGCTATTGGGTACTCCATATCAAACGGCGCAAAATATACAACATCTTTAATGCGATGCTCGGGCACATATTCCAGAATGCGGTCGGCAGTCTGGCCGTGCGGGTCTATAAACGCCATCCCTTCGCCGTTGCGGATGTCTTGTATGGCCATGTTCTCCAAAAGCGTCGACTTGCCCATACCGGTTTTGCCGATGATGTACATGTGGCGCGCGCGGTCGCGACGCTTAATACCAAACGAGACTTCGTTGCCGCGCGAGTTTGTCTGTGCAAAAAAAGTTATTTTGTCGGGATTCTCCTGCATGACCTCAGTGTACCACCCATAAACTCTTTTAATTACTGCAAAGGCGGGAGTGTGGTCTTGTTTTCAACAAAAGGCTGATGCTCGGAGTGCCGGCCACGCGAGATTGCCTCACCTCGCAACAAAAAGCCGAGTAAGGCGACGGTGACTCCAGAGATGATAAGAATGGTTGTACGCCACGCACCAGGGACTCCGAGATAGGGCACCACCACTATCCATATACCGAGCGCTATAACCATCATTTCTTTTGACATAAGACTATTCTACCATAGCATTAGTCACCCTCTACTATCACCACAAACTCGCCGCGTTGTTTATTGGTATCATTCTCGAGCACTGACAACACTTCGGCAGCACTGCCTACAATCGACTCCTCAAACATCTTTGTGAGTTCACGAAAAATCCCAACTCGCCTATTTTTGGGCAATGCTTTTTTAAGCGACTCAAGAGTCTTGAGTATACGATGTGGAGATTCATAAAAAACACCTGCACGCTCACTTGACGCGATTTCTTTAAACAATGTCTCTCTGCCTTTTTTGTGCGGCAAAAATCCATAGAACGTAAATGATGCTGCGCGCAAACCCGAGATAGACACGGCGGCCGCAAGCGCTGAAGGGCCGGGGATAGTTTCAATCGTAATAGAAGCAGGAGCTTTTTGAAGAAAATGGTCTGGCCGAAGTCCGCCAGCTGGCGGACGAGGAGAACCGAGGACCTTTTCGGAAGAAAGTTCCTGTGGATATTCTCGCACCAAAGACACCAACTCAAGCCCTGGGTCGGAGACTCCAGGTGTACCGGCATCTGAGACAAGTGCCACATGTTTGCCATCCTCAAGTAATTTCAAAATTTTCTCAAAGCCTCGCCCGACCGAATGAGCTCGGTCGTTCGGGCGGGCCTTTGCACCTACTTGATACGAGGTGGTCGGAGTATGTATATCATAGTGTGAGAGTAATTTTTTTGTCACGCGAGTATCCTCGCATGCCACGACGTCGGCCTCTTTGAGCACACGTAGAGCGCGCAAGGTAATGTCCTCGAGGTTGCCTATTGGTGTTGCGACGACGGAGAGTTTGGCACCCATAACTTCTCCACCCTAGCATATTTTGACAAAATGTAAAAAAATAGCATTATGGCAGAGGACTTGATACAAGGAGAGCCAACATGAGCCGTGAGGCGCTACGTCCCCAAAAACTGTGGGATCTTGAAAAATTCTCGGTCGCACTGTTCGGACCAGGAAATTGGTCCCTCGCACCCCTTCAAGAGGCGAGGGATGTCGAGATAAATACGTTGTTTTCTAAGCGTATTGCAGAAGCACTCGCGGGAATTGGCGCTACGCGCGCCTATGCACCAAATGTCGTACCCGCAAGTGGCGTAATGGTAAATCCCGAAGAACTCACCACACGCATCCCTGTCGGAAATACTATCAATCATCCGATCTCTTTATGGCGGAACAAAAGCCTCCCCGCCGACGGCACACTGCTTACCGACAAAAAAGATGCAGGCATCTTTAGCGCCGGCGGATGCCCCATGATAGTGATGTCATGGGGAGACAAGTTGGCATTCGCACACGCCGGGCGAGACAGCCTACTTGACCGTAATTTCATTCTGGGCGGAAAAAGTAGCCGCCAACACGAAAGTGTTGTTGATGCACTTATTGCGCACATGTGTCTTACACATGAGCAGCTGCTTGAAGCTCGCGTGTGGGTGTTCTGGTCGATTCGACCCGAAGATTTCCTCCATCCGTTCGATCATCAGGCGTACGGCGAAATGAATGAAGCTATGGCGAACTATGTCGGAGGTTTTTTTGGTCGGACATGTGCACACATAGACAAAGTGGGTATCCGTCTGGATCTACCCCAGATTATTAAAACGCAATGCATGCGATTGGGCCTGCAGAGCGAACACATCTACCTCCAGCATGCCTACCTTCCCGAGGGGGTACCCACAACCCGCACGCCGGGGAAAGAGAACCTTCGCTCACTCATCGCTGTTGTCCGACACTGACGCAAACGCCTCCCCTCTCCTGGGGTGGCGTTTTTTCTTTTTGTGGCAAAGTGCTAGCATGCAGTATATGCACTATAAATCAGCACACTTTATAGGTATTGCTGGAGCGGGTATGAGCGCCGTGGCTAAACTCCTGCGCGACAGCGACACCACCATAACCGGTTCAGACGAGGCGGTGTATCCACCTATCTCGACCTTACTTGAAAAAGAACATATTCCTTTCAAGACTCCATACGCTGCAAGTAACATCCCCAAAGACGTTGAGCTCATCGTCATAGGCAAAAACGCAAAGTTGGTTCCTGAAACAAACGAGGAAGTTGCTGCCGCATACGCAAGCGGTATAAAAACACTTTCGTTCCCTGAAGTATTGGGCGAACTATCTGAAGGTAAGGAAAATCTGATTGTTGTAGGGAGCTATGGCAAGTCGACCTCGACCGCACTCTTGGCACACTGTCTCCAAACCGCAGGAGTTGACCCTTCTTTTTTTATCGGCGCCTCCCCTCTCTCGCCCCACACCAACGCAAACATTGGAAAAGGAAATATCTTTGTGATGGAGGGCGATGAGTACCCTTCGAGCAACACCGACTCGCGTTCAAAATTTCTCCATCTACATCCATCGCACTTGTTAGTGACCCCGCTTGCACATGACCATGTGAATATCTTTGCCACACCCGAGGATTATATCCGCCCATTTATCGATCTAGTGCGCTTGGTACCACAAGAAAATACGGTAGTTGTGTGCACCAGTGGCGTATTGAGCGCAGAGTACATCAACACATGTCGTGCTATGCGCGGTGTAGTGACCTATGGCGTGAACGAAGGCGACTACATCGCGAGCAATATCGTCTGGGGCGAGCACACAACATTTACAATGAATCAGCTTGGTACACCGTTGGTAAGCGTTGCGATGTCGCAGTTGGGCGAGCACAACATCGAAAACGTGGTGGGAGTGGCGGCACTCCTTTTTTCACGACAACTGGTTACTCCCGAGCAATTTGCACAGGCGGTCAAAACCTTTAAAGGCATCACGCGCCGATTAGATAGAAAATCGGAACACACCAGTATTCCTATTTTTGAAGGATTTGGCTCATCGCACGAAAAAGCGCGCAGTGCCATAGCGGCGATGAAGCGACACTTCCCCGAACGTCGACTCGTTATAATATTCGAGCCGCACACATTCAGCTGGCGCAATCGAGCCGCCCTATCGTGGTATGACGACGTATTTGAGGGTGCGTCGCTTGTGTTGGTGTATGAGCCAGCATCCCAAGGCCAAAGTACACACGAACAATCGACACATGAAGAGATTGTTGAGCGCGTGCGTGCAACTGGGATCGAAACGGTAGCCATTACTGAAGAGTCTCAAGCACTCAAATTGCTTGAGCAAAAACTAGAAAAAAACGACTGTATATTGCTATTGAGCTCGGGCAACCTCGGCGGTCTCATCGAGTCAGTACCACGCATGGCAGAGAAAAAATTCCCCAACTAATATGAAAATATTCTCCAGCGAATTCGGACACAATTACGGCTCATACACCTTTGCGTATGCTCATTACACCAAGCGCGAGGCAGGCGACTCATTGGCACAGATATACGACCTAGGATACCTCCCCTACTCGGCTGCGCGTGGTGTAACAGACACTCTGTACATGGCGCGTAGCGGCCGCGTACCCCTCGGCATATGGAAGATGACGAGCGAGAACCGCCGTATTGCCAAAAAATTTGATGGCACATTTGAAAAAAAGAGAATCCCTGTGTCCGAGTTTACATTCGACGAAACATTTTACAGCTTTTGCCTCGACTACTTTGCACAACGCCATGGTGAGAAAACCATGCCCCGCGAACGACTTGAACTCATTTTAACGTGCAACCTGATATCAACCATTGTTGAATATACTCAAGCAGGAAAAGTTGCCGCGTATGCATTCGAGGTTTCAGATGGAATTATCGGACACTACTGGTTTTCGTTCTACGACCTTACGCTGGTGCAACAGTCGCTTGGCCTATGGCTCATGCTCGACTGTGTGCGCGATGCTCAAGCAGCGGGACTCACTCACTACTACCTCGGTACGGTATATGGCGAAAAGGCGCTCTACAAAACCAATTTTGAACCCCTGGAGTGGTGGACAGGACAAGGTTGGAGTACTGATCTTAAAGCGCTCAAAGAACGCGGCCGCACCGACAACACGCGCGTCATTTCGCTCATGGACGCGTGGAAAGAAGACCAAAAATTGTTTACATAAAACAAACCTTGATTATTAGCATGCTATACTTTTTCCTAAATGGGAAATATCGGCAGACCAGACAATTTATTTGTCATACTTAGTAGTATTTCTTACTTAATTTCAAGTTTTTTCATATTCAGAATTAACCTAACAATAAGCTTAGCTCTTGGCGCAACGACCCTCTTTGCTTCGTTACACCACTTATTTCCTAACAATAACTATGTGCGGGTCGTAGATTGGACGTCTGCAATTATGTTAATCACCTTCATTTTCATTTTTGCAAAAAATACAAACCAAATAACTCCCTTATTTTTAAGTACTGTATTGGTATTATTTTCAATTTGGTTAGTTTCATTCGTTGCCTTTATAAATAATGCTTTTATTCTTTACAATTTTGCTCATGCAACTTGGCACATATTATCAGCACTCTTCATATATTTTCTTGTGATAAAATTTTTTTAAAAACTATTATGTTCCTATATTGTGCCGGAGGGGAGACTTG
>CAZDPP010000001.1:28478-28833 GCA_964507495.1 uncultured Candidatus Saccharibacteria bacterium | reverse complement strand
GAAGGTTGGTGAGGAAGTCGAGATAGTTGGTCTCCAACCAACTGCAAAAACCACCATCACTGGTATCGAGATGTTCAACAAGCAGCTCGACTCAGGTATGGCAGGTGACAATGCAGGAATTTTGCTCCGCGGTACCAAGAAAGAAGATATCCACCGTGGACAAGTGCTTGCAAAAGTAGGTTCAGTTACTCCTCATACCGAATTTGAGGCTGAGGTATACATCTTGACCAAAGAAGAGGTCGAGATGGAAAAAATGTTTGGACACGACCACAGGCTATTTACAAAATCTCTGATTTTGAATATTTCACTTGTTAACCTGATAAACGGCTTACCCTCCTGGGACACTATTTACTTT
>CAZDPP010000001.1:24915-28468 GCA_964507495.1 uncultured Candidatus Saccharibacteria bacterium | reverse complement strand
AAGGAGGCCGCCACACACCATTCTTTACCGGCTACAAACCACAGTTCTACATCCGCACAACGGACGTAACTGGTGAGGTAACACTCGCAACTGGTACCGAGATGGTTATGCCAGGCGACACTGTGACATTTAAAGTAAAATTGGTAGCCCCAATTGCACTTGAAGAGAAGCAGCGCTTCGCAGTCCGCGAGGGCGGCAAGACAGTGGGTGCCGGCGTGGTCACCAAGATCGTCGCATAATCTCCCACATTTATTGAAAGAGTAAGCTAATCGAGTATAGGTTACTTTACGTCGGGACCCTTCAACCGGGTTCAGGGTAAAGAGAACTAGACTCACAAATATATGGCTACCGAAGAAAAAAAACCTACAAAACCACGCGCAAAAAAGTCGGCAACCCCGGCAGCAGTACAGCGCTTGCGCATCAAGGTGATGGCGTACGAGCACAAGGTGCTTGATGCGTCGGTGCGTCAAATCATCGACACCGCGCTTCGCTATGATGCGACAGTTGCAGGACCCATCCCGCTCCCAACGGAAATTAAGAAGTGGACAGTCAACCGCTCGACATTCGTTTACAAAGACGCTCGCGAGCAGTTTGAGCTCCGCATCCACAAGCGCCTCATCGACATCCTCGAGCCCAATCCAAAAGTGATTGAAGCGCTCACCAATCTTTCGCTCCCATCGGGTGTGACGATTGATGTGAAGATGGTCTAACAAAAACAATCAACAAAAAATCTCCAACTGTAAAAAGTTGGGGATTTTTTGTTTGACCAAGAACATATTGACAACTTTGTTTTTTAATATACTTTAGGTGCAGTAGAAACAGTATCCGGGAGACAGAACAAGATGCCTGATCATCTGGCACCTGCCGCCGCCGCGCCGAACATTCCGGTGCGAGCTTTCCTAAATCTCCTTATCCCGCATCCCGATGATTGGGACGCTCCGGACGTCTACAAGAAAGCTGCACAACCCTATATAAACTCCGACCCTTGGTACCTTCTGCTCCCGTGGCCCGTTGAGGCAATACCGGGAGATGGCGATAGGGTTTATCCTGGATATGGCTTACTCGACAGTTACATGGTCCGTGCGGGGAGTAGGCTGTATGCACGCATTCGCGCAGGCGTGATCGTTGATATTGAACTGGTGACGCTCATGAACGGGGTGGAAACGAAATGGTTCCTTGATGGCAAAAACTTCACTGTTCGGAATCTGCTCGATGCCGCCGAGTGGGGCTGGATGATCGACATAAATACATCCATAACGGAGATGCTTGAGCGTGCAGGTCTCCCAGCAACGCTGGAGGCTCTCATAGCTGCGGAGTCGCCCGATCCCGAAGAGCCATCGTAACACCACTCCACCTGGGGTGGCTTTCTTTTTTTGTACGTGTTCTGTGGATTATTTTTCAATTTTTTGTTTGACCAAGAGTGCAAAATCAAGTAAGCTTGATAAAAGTCGCTCCTTAGTTTGATGTTTAACTGTTGCAACAGTTAAACCAGAATTTCTTGGCCCGAAGAGTCGGGTTTTTTGTTTGGCGTGCACGATTGGAGATTGCAAGCCGAGCAAAGAAATTTCTACGAAAAAACCACCAGAGTCTATAGCTCATGGTGGTTTTTTCGTATCCAATTCCGACCAAGGGCGTCGGGATTGCATAAACTAAACCCTTCGTGTATATTGCTGAGGACGTTAGAAATAGCGTTGATCCACGTCCCGGGCCTCGGCCCAACCCGAAAGGGCAGGCGGACCAATAGACAACATGAAATTTATCCTCGGAACCAAAGGTCCCATGACCACCGTCTTTGCTGAAGACGGTTTGGCTTATGCTGCAACCATCATCGTGGCGACGCCTGCAGTTGTGACCCAGCTCAAAACTAAAGAAAAAGATGGCTACAATGCGGTGCAAATCGGTGGTGTCGACACTACTCCCAAGCGCGTAAACAAAGCACAACTTGGCCACACCAAAGGCAAAGCATTTGCACACTTTGCTGAATTTCGTGCTCGCAACCAAGAGCTCCCAAAAGGCGTCGAGCTTGGTGCCTCGTATGATGTCTCGACTTTTGTAGCTGGCGAGAAGGTACAAGTCTCGGCAATCTCAAAAGGGAAGGGTTTCCAAGGTGTTATTAAGCGTCATGGTTTCCATGGTGGTCCACGTTCGCACGGTCAAAAACACTCTGAGCGCGCACCAGGGTCAATCGGAGGCTCGGGCGGCCGCGCAGGTGGTCGTGTGGCAAAGGGTATGAAGATGGCGGGTCGTATGGGCGGCGAGCGCGTTACTGTGCGTGGGCTCAAGGTTTTGCAGGTGCACCCCGAGACTAACGAGATTGTGGTTGCGGGGGCAGTTCCTGGTCGCCGTGGCACGCTTGTTGAGGTGCGCGGATAGAGACTGAATTTTTATGGAAAAAGAAACTAAAAAAATAAAAAAAGAAAAAGAGCCTGCGGTTATAAAACCTCTCTCACTTGAGGCCGCTATCTTTACCACAAAAGGCGACAAGTCTGGCAGTATCACACTGCCTGCAAATATCTTCGGCCTTTCATGGAATGCAGACTTGGTACACCAAGTGGTGACCGCGATGCAAGCAAACGCACGCGGCCCAGTTGCACACACTAAAGACCGCGGTGAGGTACGTGGCGGCGGCAAAAAACCATGGGCACAGAAGGGGACCGGTCGCGCGCGCCACGGCTCATCTCGCTCACCGATTTGGAAGGGCGGCGGTATGACGCACGGTCCTCGTAACGAAAAGAGCTATGCACAGAAAATAAACCGCCAAGCTCGCCAAAAAGCACTTTTGGTCACACTCTCGCGCAAGTGGAAGGATGGCGAGATATTCTTTGTCGATTCGCTCATGCTTGACGCGCCAAAAGCAGCACAGGCGAAAATCATTCTCTCGGCTTTTACCAAGGCAGGCTTGCTTGGTACAAAGAAAAGCAATGCAGCACTCATAGCGCTCCCTACCGTGCATACGCCCACAGTGAAGAGTTTTGCAAACTTCGGCAATGTGATGGTGGAGGAAGTGCGTAACCTCAACCCACTTAACGTGCTCTCAAGCAAATATCTCATCATCGTAGACCCTGCGGCTGCAATTGAGACACTCTCAAAGAAGCGTGTGGTCAAAGTAGAAGACAAATAATCTATATGCAAAAACACTCAGGAAAAATTTTACTCTCACCGCGCATCACCGAAAAGGGTGCTTATCTCGCAGAAGCTGGCGTGTATGTATTCAATGTGACTACAGATGCAACCAAGCAGGAAATTGGAGCTGCAATAAAAGAGTTGTTTAAGGTTACCCCTCGTATGGTGCGTGTGATGCGCGTGCCCCGCAAAGAGGTGATGACGCGCGGTACTAATCGCCGCGGGATGACTGCCGCCGGCAAGAAAGCCTATGTGTATCTCAAAAAAGGGGAGACCATAGAGGTTGTATAAATTATTATAGAAATTTTATGAAAAATTTATATAATCGTCGCTCGCTCGGAAATTAAAATAAATTTTATTTCTCTCACTCGCTAGATTATGAAAACGTATAAACCATACACCAAGTCGCGCCGCCACATGACCGGAGTTA
>CAZDPP010000001.1:12162-24815 GCA_964507495.1 uncultured Candidatus Saccharibacteria bacterium | reverse complement strand
ATTATGAAAACGTATAAACCATACACCAAGTCGCGCCGCCACATGACCGGAGTTACCTACCAAGGCAAACTTACGGCGAGTGAGCCATACAAGGCACTCACCTCGGGTGGTAAGCGTGATTTTGGTCGCAACAACGCGGGTCGCATCACTGTGCGCCACAAGGGTGGTGGGCACAAACGCCTCTTCCGCGACGTGGACTTTGGATACAAAAAATTGGTGCCAGCAGTAGTTGAAACTATCGAGTATGACCCAAACCGCTCGGGCTTTATCGGCCTTCTGCTCTACAAAGACGGTGAGCGCCGTTACGCACTGCTACCAAAATCTATCAAGGTAGGCGACACCATTACGTCGTCTGAGACCGCACCTGCTACTCCAGGTAATCGTATGCCACTCAAAAATGTGCCTATTGGCAGCTTTGTCTACAATGTAGAAATCAAGCCTGGCAATGGTGGCAAGCTCGGACGCTCGGCTGGTGTGCACATCGAGGTTATCGCGCGCGACCAGGGCTATGCAGACCTCAAAATGCCATCAAGCGAGGTGCGTAAAGTGCTCGACACTTGCTGGGCTACTATTGGCGAGGTAAGCAACGACGAGCACCACTTGGTGCACATCGGCAAGGCTGGACGCTCACGTTGGATGGGTATACGCCCTACAGTGCGCGGTACTGCCATGAACCCAGTTGACCACCCGCACGGCGGAGGTGAGGGTCGCCAGGGACGTGGGTTGCGCCGTGCCAAATCGGCGTGGGGTAAGCCGACTGGCAAAGGACAAAAAACCCGCACACCGAAAAAATATTCAAACTACTTGATTGTAAGTCGTAGAAAAGTAGGAAAACGCGGAACAAAAGCCTAAATCTAAACTACACAAAGAAAAAACCGCTCCGAGATTCGCCATCTGGCGAACCGGGGCGGTTTTGTTACATATAGTTTGTTATTAGTTTAAGTCCATCGTTTTTTAGCAAGTCATCGTCTGGTTCGTATACAAAAACCCACAGGCTGTCGGCAGCTTTAGCTGCGCTAAGAGTTTCATGCGCACTCCCTGCTAAAAGTTGCCACTCATGCGCTCTATCTCGAGATTCGATGCCGATATCACGCTTTTTCTCGACATGTGTGCGTAGGTGCGCAAGAACAGCCTCCTTGAGCCGGTGTTTATGTGATTCTATTGCCGCATCAAGCAGGCGGAGCCTCCACATAGTTATTGATTTGCCAACCCGACGTATCCAAGCGCTTTCCTCTAGGTTGTTGCGGCGTGATTTCGTGTCGGCTGCTATATGGACCATGCGGGTGATTTGATGATCAGTGTCTCGAAATCGTAAAACGGTCTTTAGGGGTACGCCATGCAACATGAGGTTGGTAACAATGTCCAGAACCTCTTCCGCTGGAGTATGTTCGTCACATGTCGTACGGATGAACTCTGCTTGTATGATCGGCTGCTTAGCAGCCTTCTGAGCGAGGTGTTGGTATCTGCCCGCGCCCAGGATAAGTAGGAGGTATTCAAAGAATGTCCTAGTTTTTCGTTGTTTAGGCAAAGGTGCTCCCTTGTTAAACTTATAAGGTCCACTCTTCCGACCAGACTCTACCAGAAATGGGTGGTTTAGGTAACACGGGGAGGCAGGGTTTGACTCTGCACACTAATTCCTGTACTATCTTTTTACTCGCGCTTTGGCGCGTTTTCAATTGCCCGCAAGGCAAAAACCCCAAAAAACTATGGCTCGATCAATCAACAAAGGCCCTTATGTCGACGAAAAGCTCCTCAAGAAAATTGAGGGCAAAAAGCCGCAGACTGCTGCGACTATTTTGACATGGGCGCGCCGCTCACAGATCGCCCCTGAGATGGTTGGTTTTAAGTTTGGTGTCTACAACGGCAAGACCCACATCGATGTACTTGTGTCTGAGGATATGGTGGGGCATCGTTTGGGTGAATTTTCACCAACAAAGAAGTTCGTTCGTCACGGCGGTAAGATGCAAAAGGAGATGGAGCAAAAAGCAAAAGAATCTGAGATCGCGTCAGCTCAAGCTGCCAAAGCTGCGACCGACGCAAAAGCCGCTGCTGCAAAGAAGAAATAACATACCATGTCTGACTCAACTGCATCACTCACTAATTATCGTCAGTCTCCACGCAAAGTGCGTTTGGTGGCTGACTTGGTACGCGGTAAAACAGTCGAGCGTGCGCTTGCAGTCTTGGGAGTATTGCCTAAGCGAGCAAGCGAGCCTATGGCTAAGCTTATTAAATCTGCTGCTGCAAATGCGCAATCAAACGGCAAAGCTGAAGGCGCTTCCGCCAGTGACCTTGTTATCTCTCGTATTGAGGTCAATGGTGGTGTCGTCTTCAAGCGCTCGATGCCACGGGCTCGTGGTCGCGCAGCGCAAATTCTCAAGCGTACCAGCCATGTAACACTGGCACTTACCCGTCGTGAAGCCGGCCAGGCCCGCAAGGCACCTGCTGCTCAGAAATAATTATGTCAAAAATCGTCCATCCATATGCACACCGTTTGGGAATACTCCGTGACTGGCGTCATCGCTGGTTTGCTATTGCTCCCCAATATCAGAAAAACCTGAAGGCTGATATCTTGCTCCGCGAATATTTGATGAAAGATCTCCGTGGTATGCACATTGGTGGGATGGAGATTGAGCGCAACGACAAAACACTCCGCATTATCATCAAAACATCTCGCCCAGGTCTTATTATAGGCCGCTCAGGTGAGGGTTCACTCAAGCTCAAGAACAAAATCGTCGCTTTTTTGAAACGAATTAAAGCCGAAGCGCCCGAGATCAAACTCGATATCGAAGAAATTCGCTCACCTGAGAGCAATGCTGCAATTGTGGCGTACCTCGTGGCCGAGGGTCTTGAGAAACGCTTGCCGTTTCGTCGTGTACTCAAACAAACCATTGAGAAGACTATTGCAAATCGTGATGTAAAAGGAGTCCGCATCGCGCTTGGCGGTATGCTCGGAGGGGGGTCAATGTCACGCAAGGAGGAATTGAAAAAAGGTCGCATTCCACTGCAAACGTTCCGCTCTGATATCGATTACGCTCGTGAGCGCGCAAACTTGCCACTCGGTGTTATCGGTATCAAGGTATGGATATATCGTGGTGAGGTGTTTGCGGACAAGGGCAAAGACAAATAAATGCGAAGCCCGATTGAATAAAAATCTATGTTATTTCCTAAAAAAGTAAAATTTCGAAAATCTCACACCATGCGTCGCAACGTAAAGCGCGATATGGTGGCCTCGCGCGGTGTCACCATCGCTTTCGGCAGCCATGGGCTCAAGGCAACAACGCACGCACGTGTCCGCTCAAACCAGCTCGAGAGTGCGCGTAAGGTCATCGCCCGCAGTTTGGGCAAAACTGGCAAGTCATGGATCCGCGTGTTTCCTGATAAGCCATTTACCCAAAAACCACCCGAGGTCAAATTGGGTAAGGGCAAGGGCGACCCAGTAGGCTACGAGGTCGAGGTCTGGCCTGGCCGCGTGTTGTTTGAGGTAGACGGCGTCTCTGACGTTGTCGCCACCAAAGCGCTCGTGAGTGCGGCAAAAAAACTGCCTCTTAAGGCAAAAGTTGTTTCGCGCGTCGCGCACTAATCTATATGGCTAAAAAACACTCACTCAAAAATCACTCAAACGAAGATCTCGTAAAGCTTGTAGCAAGCAAGCGCGAAGAGCTGCGGGCCTTGCGTTTTTCGGCAAGTGGGAGTAAAAATCGCAATGTAAAGCTCTCGCGCACTCTCCGTAAGGACGTGGCCCGAGCTTTGACTGAGACAACGCAGCGCCAAAGGTCAAACCTTAAAACCGAGGCTCCTAAGGTTTAACCTTAGAACAATATATGGAATCTAACACTACAAACAAAAAAACACTTCGAGGCACTGTTGTCTCTGCCAAAATGCAGGACACTGCCGTGGTGGCTGTTATGCGCTATGTAAAGCACCCAAAGTATAAGAAGTACATGAAGCAAACCAAACGCTACCATGCCCACAATGCAGGCAACCGCGCCCAGGAGGGTGAGGTAGTGACTATCCGCTCATGCCGACCACTCTCAAAGACGAAGTCGTTTGAGATAGTGTTTAAATAATTTATATGATCCAAGACCGCTCACTCGTTGTTGTTGCAGATAATTCCGGCGCCAAGATTGGACGCATTTTCAAGATTCCTGGAAGTTCAAAAAAGCGCTACGCGGAAATTGGCGAGATAGTGGTGCTCTCGGTCCAAACCGCCGAGCCACGCAAGGCGGTCAAGAAAAAAGATGTGCTCCGCGCTGTGGTGGTGCGCCAGCGCAAACCATTTCGTCGCAAGGACGGCTCATACCTGCGCTTTGACGAAAACGCGGTGGTCATTTTGGAGACTTCGGGCAAAGACAAAAAAGAGCCAAAAGCAGGGCGTATCTTTGGCCCTATCCCACGCGAGCTCCAAGAGCTTGGCTATCAGACAATAATCTCTCGTGCGCCTGAGGTTGTATAACACTATGAATACTCTACATATCAAAAAAGGTGATACAGTCGTAATCCTCTCGGGAGTCGAGAAGGGCAAGACTGGCAAAATCGTAGAATCATTTCCAAAAACGGGGATGGTGTTGGTCGAGGGTATTGGTATGAGCAAAAAGCACCAAAAGCCTCGCCGCGATGGGCAAAAAGGCCAAATCATCGAGAAACACCACCCGATACAAGCAAGTAAAGTTATGAGCGTTGCCGTACAAAAAGAGCGTGCAAAGAAACGAAAATAATATGCCTAATTTGATACAAGAACAACAAAAAACAACATTCGCGACACTCAAAGGTGAGTTTGGGTGGAAGAACGTCATGCAAGTGCCTAAGCTCCAAAAGGTAGTAATCTCTGTTGGTGTGGGTTCGACTAAAGATAAAAACAAGATCGCTCTGATAGAAAAGCGTTTGGCTATTATTACAGGTCAGAAGCCAGTTGCTCGTGGTGCAAAGAAATCAATCGCAACCTACAAGACTCGCATTGGCGACAAAGTTGGTTTCCAGGTCACGCTCCGCGGCAAGCGCATGCAAGACTTCCTCAACCGCCTCATCCACATTGCACTTCCTCGCACCAAAGACTTTAAGGGGATTTCCATGACCGCAATTGATGATATGGGTAACTACACACTCGGTATCAAAGAGCACAACGTGTTCCCTGAAACTGCAGACGAAGAATTGAAAGACATTTTCGGCATTGCAGCGACCGTTGTCACCTCGGCTAAAAACAAAAAAGAAGCACAGGCATACCTCACTCACCTCGGCTTCCCATTTAAGAAGTAGTTTTTAAAAAAGAAATACCCCCACTAGTCGGTGGGGATGTTAAGCAACGCCTTCGCCTCTTCAGTGGTGATTTCCCTGTAACTAAAACACTCAATCAATTCGCCGTCCGCACGGCAGACGCAACGATTTTTACCGCCGCAAAAAACCTCGTCGAATGACCAACGAAAATACTGCCCTCGTGGGTTCTGCATAAGATGCATGCCTCCATGGGCCGGAGGGCGTAAACACGGCTGCAACTCTTCGTTTGGTAGCAGTATGGGAACTTCTTTCCGAGGCATCACAATACCGCAGATGTGCATGATAGAAATCCTCCGTATCCGTCTGTGGAGTAGTATAGGCGCCTGATTTCGCCACGTCTAGCTATAAGTTGACTTCCCAAGCTGTATCGACTATATTCTAGCGAGCCCTTTAGGGGCTCCTTTTTTCTGTAAGGTCCTGCAAGCCCCTTGGGGCAGGCGGGAGACCACAGAATCATAGCGAAACCCCCTTGGGGTGACGCAACAACAATGGCAAAAAAATCTACAGTAGCACGCTCAAACAAGACCCCGAAGTTCGCTTCGAGGGTTGTTAATCGTTGTTTCCGTTGTGGCCGCAAACGAGCGTTTATGCGCGATTTTGGTATGTGCCGCACGTGCTTTAGGGAGGCAGCAAACGAGGGGCTTATACCAGGCGTCCGAAAATCATCATGGTAACAGACCCAATTTCAGATTTGATCATCCAACTCCAAAACGCGTCTCGCGTGGGCAAGGAAGTTGTCTCGCTCCCATATTCACAAATGAAGTTTGCGGTGGCCGAGATCTTGGTAAAAGAGGGTTACTTGGCTAGTATTGATAAAAAATCAAAAAAGGGTGGCGCGCTCATCATGAACCTTGCATACAAAAACGCACAACCTTCTATCCAGGGGGTCAAGCGCATCAGCAAACCATCGCGCCGTATGTACCTCGGCGTTCGTGATGTAAAGCCAGTCAAGCGCGGCTATGGACTCTTGGTACTCTCGACTCCTGCAGGGATCTTGAGTGGCAAAGAGGCAAAGCTCAAGCGTGTGGGAGGCGAGGCTCTGTTTGAAATTTGGTAATTATATGTCACGACTTGCTAAACGACCCATCGCAATACCACAATCAGCCGAGATAACCATCTCGGGTGGTGATATCCGTGTCAAAGGGCCAAAAGGTACGCTTACAAAAATGGGTCACCGTTTTGTTGCAATCGAGGTTGGTCCTGAGGGTGTACAGATAACTAAAAAAGGCGAATCTATCGAGGCACAAGCTGCGGTTGGTACGTATGCTAGCCATGTGCGTAACATGATGGAGGGTGTGACCAAAGGTTTCAGCAAAAAATTACTTGTCGAGGGTGTGGGCTTTAAATGGGATGTTGCAGGCAAGGTACTCAACCTCTCTCTTGGTTTTTCTCACCCAGTTAAGATGGATATCCCTGATGGCCTCACTGTTGTTGCCGAGAAGAACGCCCTCACTATTTCTGGCTTTGATAAGGAGTTGGTCGGACAGTTCGCTGCAAATGTGCGCGCGCTTAAAAAACCAGAGCCGTATAAAGGCAAGGGTATTCGCTACGAGGGTGAGGTTATTCGCCGCAAGCAAGGTAAGAAGGCTGCATAAACTATGACTACTACACACAAACAACTTGGGGTACAGCGCCGACATAATCGCATTCGCAAGAGTGTGATAGGGACAGCCCTGCGCCCACGGTTGAGTGTGTATAAATCAAACCGCTACATCCACGCGCAAATAATCGACGACGAGGCGGGTAAGACCATTGTGGCAGGAAGCACCAAGCCAGAGGGCAAGGCAAAAGCCGCAAAGAAAAGCGATGCTGCGAAAGCGCTTGGGGTCGAGTTGGCTAAGAAGGCTAAAGCAGCAGGAATTACCTCAGTGGTGTTCGATCGAGGAGGTTTCCGCTATACTGGCCGAGTTGCGATACTAGCTGATGCTGCGCGCGAAGGAGGACTCACTTTTTAATATATATGGATGAACTAGAAAACAACACAGCTGTAGTTGAGCCCGAGGTTACAACACCTGAGGCGCTTGATGTGCCTATGGCAGACGCGGTGCCTGCAGCAGATGCTACGTCGGCGCGCGCTCCTCGTGGAGGCCGCGGTCGTGGTGGCGAGCGTGGAGGTGCTCGCCGCCAGTCGACACGCCCACCACGCGCCAAGAGTGAGTACGACCAAAAAATGATCAGTATCCGCCGCGTTGCGCGTGTGGTTGCAGGAGGTCGCCGTTTTTCGTTCAGTGTGGCGCTTATTATCGGCAACAAAAAAGGCAAGGTAGGTGTGGGTCTTGGTAAGGCGGGGGACACAACCCTTGCAATAGATAAAGCTGTACGTGATGCAAAAAAGCACATGATCACAGTGTCGCTTACCAAAGATAGTTCTATCGCACACGAAATTTCAGCAAAGTATTGTGCCGCTCGTGTATCGTTTATGCCGGCGCATGGTCGCGGGTTGGTCGCAGGTTCCTCGGTGCGCCCAGTGTTGGAGCTTGCAGGTATCACCAATGTGGTTGCCAAGATCCATTCAGGTAGCAAGAACGGCCTCAACAACGCGCGCGCTGCAATCGAGGCACTCAAAACGCTTAAAGCTTAATTTATTTTTATATGCAACTCCACGAACTCAGACGAGCAACATCACAAAAAGCGCCAAAGCGTGTGGGCCGTGGTGGTGGTCGCGGTAAAACCTCTGGTCGTGGTACCAAGGGTCAAAAAGCGCGTTCGGGCCACTCTATCCGTCCAGACATCCGTGAGCAATTGAAGAAGATCCCAAAGCTTCGCGGTCGTGGTATCGGTGGGCTTATCAGTATCCAAGCCAAGCCACTTATTGTGAACCTGGGTGCACTTGAAAAAGCTTTTGCTTCAGGCGACACCATCACTCCTGAGCTTTTGACCAAACGAGGTCTTGTGCGTATGCGCAAAAATGCATCGACAACTGCAAAGGTTAAGATCCTCGGCACAGGCGAAGTAACTAAAAAGTTCATCATCTCAGGATGTGTTGTGTCTGAGAGTGTTAAGGGTAAAATAGAGAAAGCGGGAGGTTCAATCGCTGAAAACTAACATGTCTTCTCTTTTCGAGAAAATCTCACTCCTTTTTGCAGACAAACTTCTGCGCAATCGATTGCTGTTTGTGTTGGGTGCCTTGGCGGTATTTCGTCTTTTGGCTTCTATCCCAATTCCGGGTATCGATGCGCTCCAACTCAAGGCATTTTTTGCAAACAATCAATTTTTCGGGTTGCTCAACCTGTTCTCAGGTGGTGGCCTTTCAAACCTCTCTATCGTGCTCTTGGGTGTTGGTCCGTACATTACGGCGTCTATTATCTTGCAGCTGTTGACCATGATGATCCCGCGCCTCAAACAGCTCTATCAAGAAGAGGGTGAGTTGGGCCGCCAACGCTTTAGCCAATATACCCGTATGCTCACACTCCCTATTGCGGTGCTGCAGGGTATCAGTTTTTTGCTTATCCTTGAGCGTCAGGGAGTTATGCCAAACCTCTCATCGTTCCAATTTGGCGTCAATTTGTTGGTAGTTGTTGCGGGTTCGCTACTCTTGATGTGGATGGGTGAACTTATTTCTGAGTTTGGTTTGGGTAATGGGGTATCGGTACTCATCTTTGCGGGTATTGTGGCGAGCTTGCCCAGCAATGCTTCGCAAGCGATATTTGCCTTCACTCCCGCGCAAATTCCTGTGTACCTCGCGTTTGTCGCCGCAGCTGCCGCAGTTGTATGGGCGGTGGTTGTTATAACCGAAGCTGAGCGTCCTGTACCTGTGACATATGCTAAACGCGTCCGCGGTATGAAAGTGTTTGGCGGCACATCAACTTACTTGCCGCTTCGTCTCAACCAGGCAGGTGTTATACCGATTATTTTCGCGCTTTCTCTGTTGCTCATCCCACAAATGGTCGCAACGTTTTTTGCGACATCATCACACGCATGGCTCGCGCACGCCTCAAGTGCGGTCTTGGGTGCCCTCCAAAACTTGGCCCTTTACGGCACGTTTTACTTCTTGCTCGTGTTCCTGTTTACCTATTTCTATACAGCTGTGACGTTCGACCCACACGCTATTGCTGAAAACTTGCAAAAGAACGGTGCTTTTATTCCTGGCGTACGCCCCGGAGGATCAACAGTCGATTATCTGGGCAAAGTAATTACGCGCATCACATTTGTCGGTGCCTTCTTCTTGGGTGTGATTGCCGTGCTTCCTATCATTATGCAATCAATAACTGATATTAAATCCCTCACGCTCGGCGGCACTGCACTTCTTATCGTTGTCTCCGTCATTTTGGATCTTGCTCGTCGCATCGATGCGCAGATCTCTCTTCGTGAATATTAAGATGAAGGGTATATTGATCCTCGTAGTGGGTCCTTCGGGTAGTGGTAAGGGTTCGCTTGTTGCGCACCTCAAGCAAACACATCCCGAGGTTGTCTTTCCAGTGTCGTGCACAACACGTGCACCGCGCGAAGGCGAGAAAGAGGGTGTCCATTTTTATTTTGTGAGTCCCGAGGCGTTTGATGCTAAAGCTGCAGCAGATGAGTTTTTGGAATGGGCAACCTACGGTGGCAACCGCTATGGCACACTAAAATCAGAAATTATTCCGGCGCTCGATGCGGGGAAGACCGTAGTGCGTGAGGTCGAGATCCAAGGTGCCGAGCATATAATCCAGAGTTTGCCGCCCGAGAATGTCGCGAGTATTTATGTCGATGCAGGCTCGTGGGATAATTTACAAAAACGCATTCTTGCGCGCGCGCCCATGAGCGAGGCTGAGCTTGCGCTGCGCCGAGACCGTTACGAGAAAGAGATTTTATTTGCAACGCGCGCAGACGTGACTATCCAAAACAGTGATGGCGGGCTCGAGCAAGCCAAAGAAGCGTTTGTGGCTGCTGTTGAGCAATTGCGCTACAATGCCTAGTGTGCAACCAATCACTGTCATATTTTTAGGGCCTCAGGGCAGTGGCAAGGGGACGCAAGTCGCCTTACTTAAAGAGTTTTTGAGCAAGCAAGACAATCGCTCTATCGTGTATTTTACTGCAGGCACCGCACTGCGTGCATTTTCAGTGGGCGAAGGCTATACCCAAGAGCGCATTCGTCCGATGATTATAGCTGGCAAACTCATTCCTGATTTTATTACCAACCAACTTTTTTCTTCGCGTCTCATTGGCGGCATCCATGGTGACGAGCATATTATCCTTGATGGATTTCCGCGTACCATTTTACAAACTCCTGACCTCGAGTCAGCGTTGCAATTTTATAACCGTCAAAACGCTGTCGTGATACAGATCCAACTTTCAGAGAATGTTGCTAAAGAGCGCATGCAGGGGCGCAAACGTGAGGACGATACCCAAGAGAGCATCGAGGAGCGTCTGCGTTGGTCGCGAGAGAACGCCGAGGAGATCGGGGCGTGGTTTAAGGCACATCCAACATACCAATTTTTTGAGATTAACGGTGAGCGCACCATAGAAGAAGTGCATGCAGATATTTTAAAGGCGCTTGGGTTTGCTCAGTAAACATAAAAAGATGATAGCCACAACACAATCTGACATAGATACGCTGCGCCAGGCAGGGAGTATATTGGCTCAGGTGCTGCGTGACACGGCGCTTTTGGTCAAGCCAGGTACTACCACTGCAGCGCTCGATTTGGCCGCCGAGGAATCAATTCGCGCTCAAGGTGCGGTGCCAGCTTTTTTAAACTACAAACCGCAAGGTGCCACATACCCATACCCTGCGGTATTATGTGTCTCTATAAACGACGAGGTGGTGCATGGTATCCCAAGTGAGGAACGTATACTTGCAGAGGGTGATGTGGTGGCACTTGATCTAGGGCTCTCGTATAAAGGTTTATTTGTCGACCACGCTGTTACGGTGTGTGTGGGAGAGGGAGACGATGCAGCACAAAAACTGCTCGCAGGAACCAAAGAAGCGCTCTCGGTCGCTATTTCAGCTGTTAAAGCTGGTGGTCACGTTGGAGACATCGGTGCAGCGGTTGAGAGTGTTGCGAGGAAATATAACCTCGCCATTGTGACCGACCTCGGAGGACACGCAGTGGGGAAGTCAGTCCACGAGAAGCCGTTTATCGCAAACGCGGGCACTGCAGGCACGGGCGAGAAATTGGTTGAGGGAATGGTGTTGGCCATTGAGCCCATTTTGACCGAGGGGAGGGGTGCCATCACACTGGCTGAAGATGAGTGGACCTATCGCACCCGCGACCACTCCCGCGCCGCACATTTTGAACACACTATTTTGGTCACCAAAGACGGAGCGGATATATTGACAAAGTGATTTTAAACGTGTTAAACTATACATCACTTCTTTGATAGAGAATCAGCCTCCGCCACAGCGAGAAGCGCCTTTTATAGGGGCACTTCTCGCTGTGGCGGAACGTCATATGCCCCTCAACTCGCGGGAAGCGAGAAACCACCGGCATGCAGCCGGAAAGGAGTCCACCATGAAATATGGAAATATCACCTTCGGGCAGGTCGAGGCGGGTATCAACAAGATAGGCGGCGAAGACGCGTTTATGCGCCTGCTCGCCGGGGAACTGGAAGTCGTTCCCGCCAAATCTGCGGACCCGAAGAAGCTCCTCGAATTCGTGACGACCGTGTTGATCGCCGCCTGCGAGAAGTTCGTCGCGAAGGAACACTTCAAGGTCGACACCAGCCACAAGGCCAAGGTGAGAATCGCGTCCCTCTCGGAATACTTCTCCAAGCATCTCCTCCCCAAGACCGAGGGGGGCGTGCTTGCCGGCGAGATCAAGGTTCACAAACTGCCGCAATCATCGCTCGACGCGCCGATTATGACGGAGCTAGGCGATCCGCACTCCTACTCGACCACCCTCGCCGACATGTGGGGGATGCTCGAGAAACAATCAGGTGGTGAAGAAGGCGTGCTGCTGGTCAATGGCTACGCGAATATATTCTACATACACGACACCGAGAGTAATCTCTGGGCCGTCTCTGGCCGCTGGGGCGTCGTGAGCCGCGGCGGGAACGTCATCGCCTTCTCTGTCAAGTATCCGCGCAAGTGGGATGCTGGCAGTCAGGTCGTCTCCCGCTGATTCCTTCGACCTTAGGCATTTAGCTCCGGCTTTGAAACTGAGACCTTTTGACCTTCTGAAACTTTGTCCGGTTGAAAAACTGGGCAGAGGAGTAAGAGGGTTTTTGTTTTGTATACTAATAAATGAGGAATGCTCTGGTACAGCGTTTGTAAAGATTCTGCACAGCACCTCGGGTTGTCTGCATTGCCAGAATCTCAACTCGAACTTACGTGCCCGTGTGGAAGTATTAGGGAAAGGGGCTCCTTTGTGGGGGTTCTTTTCTTTGTAAGTATATAAGCCAGCCATAGGCCACCTTTGATGCTTCAACAATCTTTTCCTGTAGAGAAAAGTACCGTATGTGGGGAT
>CAZDPP010000001.1:0-12146 GCA_964507495.1 uncultured Candidatus Saccharibacteria bacterium | reverse complement strand
AATTACATAACAAAATAACAAATCAAAATACATAAAAGCTCTTGCGATTTGGGTCAGACTATTGTAAAGTGCGGCTATGCAAAATCCGAAGGAAGAGGTGACGTTTGTGCTCATCAAGCCAGACGGCGTGCGCAAGGGGCTCGTGGGCGAGATTATCAAGCGCATGGAGCAGCGTGATCTTAAGATCGTAGCGCTCGAGATGTTTCAGTCGACTAAGGCTGAGATGGACAAGCACTATCCCAAGGACGAAAAATGGATGTCTCGCATCGGAGAGAAGACAACCAACACCTACAACAAATATGGCTATGACGTCAAAAAAGACTTCGGCTCAACCGATTTGCTCAAAATAGGGAAGGAGGTGCGCCGTTGGCTCGTCGACTTTATGGTTTCAGCTCCCATGGTCAAGATGGTGGTACAGGGCGTGCACGCGGTTGATATGGTACGCAAAATAGTGGGGCCCACTATGCCATACCTCGCCGAGATGGGTACCATCCGCGGCGACTATTCTGCCGACTCAGCTATCAGTGCAAACATGGAGCGTCGTGCAGTATTTAATCTGGTACACGCGAGCGAAACTCCCGAGGAAGCTGCGCACGAAATCAAGCACTGGTTTGGCAAAGATGCGATCTTGAAATATAGGCGCTTTGGTATTGACGAGTAGGACGAGCTTTGTGCTACAATATTTTAGGACTACGAAGGCAAATGTCCTTAAGTGATCTACCGGGATTTCAATATTTATCCGCGCCAAGGTGCGGATGTGAGAAGACCCACTTGTAACTAAAAGTAGACACTTGCTTTCGCAGTCTGCAAAAATCTCTCACTTGTTGGGAGATTTTTGCATCCTGAGCGAAGTCGAAGGATGGCGTATACTAAAAAGCATGCAATCAACCATCACGTTTTACGGCGGCGCAGGCTCGGTCACTGGTTCAAATTTTTTGCTCGACACTGGTGGCACTAACATACTTGTCGATTGTGGGCTCTTCCAAGGCAAACATTCGTTTGAAAATAGTAACTGGGATCCGTTTCCCTTTAATCCGTCTGAGATTTCTTTTTTAATAAACACACACGCGCACATCGACCACATTGGCCGCATCCCCAAGCTGGTGCGCGACGGATTTCGCGGACCCATCATATCAACCGAGGCTACACAAGCGCTTGCCGAACCTCTACTATTGGATGCACTTAATCTCTCGCGCCATGAGTCCGAGGTGCGTGGCCTCCCGCCCTTGTACGAAGAAAAAGATATCGCTCAAGCCATGTCTCAATGGCAGGGAGTAAGTTATGGCGAGAAAAAAGAGTTAGCGGATGGTGTCTCGGTTGAGTTGCTCGACGCTGGGCATATTTTAGGTTCGGCAATTGCACGCTTCAGTAGGGGAGGAGAGGTTGTTGCATTTACTGGCGACCTCGGTGGTGGCAATTCGCCCCTCCTAGCACCTGTTACTATACCCAAAGATGTGCAATACCTCGTTATGGAAAGTGTCTATGGCAACCGCACGAGGCCAGACGATTCAGATCGCCGCGAACTTTTAGCGGGTATCATCAAACGCACAGCCGAGCGTGGCGGGGGTTTGCTTATACCAGCGTTCTCGACCGAGCGTACACAAGATCTATTGTTTGAGATCCGTAGCTTAATGATGGAGCAAAAAATCCCCTCAATGCCTGTATATCTCGACTCACCTCTGGCTGAGAAGATTACCCAAGCCTATATTGCACACCCGCAATACTTTAGCGAGGCGATACAAAAGCGCACCCAGGGAGGCGAGCATATCTTTGCCTTTCCACAACTGCACATGGTTGAGAGTGCCGAAGATTCGCAGAGTATCCAAGCAAAAAAAGAGACCAAGATTCTGATAGCAGGCTCTGGTATGAGCAATGGGGGGCGGGTACTCTCGCACGAAGCCGCGATATTGCCAGATGACAAGTCGACCTTACTCATCGTGGGTTATCAAGCCGCCGGCTCTTTGGGGCGGCGTCTGGCTGAGGGGGCAAAAACAGTTTCCATCCAAGGTACCGAGGTTGCAGTGCGCGCTCGGGTGGAGATGATATATGGCTACTCGGCACACATGGACGGCGAGCAGCTCTTGGAATTTGCACATCAAGTGGGCGATTCTCTCAAACAGGTGTTTGTGGTAATGGGTGAACCCGCAGCGTCTGGTTTTTTGGTGCAGCGTATTCGCGACTACTTGGGATTGAGTGCCACGGCGCCAGACGCAGGAGAGAAGGCTACAATCGATTTTTAATAGAAATTTTTGGATGGTACACTAAACGTATTGTGAATCCAACTAGTAAAAACCTTCAAATTAAACTCGGCGTTTCAGGTGCAGCTGAGACGGGCCATTGTGGCATTGATGCCTATGACAAGGGATTAGAGTTGGGGAGAGAAATTGCTCGCCAAGGTGCGGTGCTTGTCTCAGGTGCCACCACCGGCTTTCCGATGTGGTCAGCTATGGGCGCCAAAGAGGTTAATGGGTTTACGGTGGGATTCTCCCCAGCCAATTCCGAGAAAGAGCATATTGAGCGCTACAATTTGCCCGTAGAGTACATGGATATCATTGTGTACACGGGTTTTGGGTTCCCGGGGCGCGATCTGATATTTACGCGCTCGGCGGATGCGATGTTGTTTGGTTGTGGGCGTGTGGGCACCATACATGAGTTTACTATTGCGTTTGAAGATAAAAAACCAATCGGAGTCCTCGAGGCTGGATGGGAGACAGACGAGGTTATAAAAGATATTTTGGCCCATGGCCATCGCTCGACCGAGCATATTATTTTTGATACCGATCCAAAAGCGCTTGTAGAGCGCGTGATTGAGATGGTAAAGAAAGACAAAATAAACCACTCGCACGACAGGTTTGAGTTGATGGACGAAACCTAACAAAAACCCCGCTTCAAGCGGGGTTTTTGTACAGATGGGTGGCTTCTGGTATAGTCACCCCTAGTTGTAAGTGGAGTAGTATGCCATGTCTGGTCGGATGGTTTTTTGGGTGTTGGGGTCGCTCTTTCCACCCCTGGGTTTCTTAAACATTGTGGCCAAATTTAGCGCTCAGGCAGGGGGTATGTACCAAGGCCGTTTGGAAACGGAAGATCTGGTGCCAAACATCTTGTGGGCTATCTTCTCCTCGTTGTCGCTTGGAGCATTGATGGCCCTCACTCTTCATTTGTGTGGGAGTTGGCAGTTGGAGCATTGGCAGATCTGGCTTGGTTCAGGTATCTACGTGGTCATGTGCCTGCTTGTTTCTTTGTTGGATAATTAGGTGTAGAAGATGGGGATGATCAAAAAAGCCGAGGAGTAATCCTCGGCAATTTTTATGTATCGTGGTTTAGGAAACTTTTTTGATGATCCGAGCAAAGGTTTCAGGTTTTTGTTCTGCAAGTAATGCGAGCATTTTGCGGTTTATGGTGATGTTGGCTTTCTTGAGTCCATCGATAAGTCGGCTGTATGAGAGTTCTTTTCCAGCTGCAGTCATGGCACCCATAGCATCAAGTCCCGCGTTGATGCGCACCGTCCAAAGGCGGCGGAAATCATTCTTTTTGTCGCGGCGGTGATCAAACGCGTACTTTCCTGCATGGAAAATAGCTTCTTTCGCCATGCGCTCCTTGGTGCTGCGGCCAAAGCGATAGCCTTTGACCATCTTGAGCACATTGCGACGACGTTTGAGTGATCCTACTCCTCCTTTTACACGTGCCATGGTAGTTAATTCTTAGACTTTGATGCGGTTTTAATAAAACGTTGCGATACTTTTTTGCTCACACGTAGCACTTGTGTGCGATTGTTGTCCATTTGTCCCGAGCGACCCTCTTTTGCATTAAAGTGGTTCTTGCCTGGTTGGCGCGCAACAAGCTTGCCCTTACGGGTAATTTTGATGCGTTTTGTAAATGACTTGTTTGTTTTCATAAATTTTTCTTCAAATCTACTCCAGGCGAAGTTGGGGGTTATTTCTTACTGGCTTTCTCTATAACAGTAGTCAAACCTTTAGGACTTTTGGTGATGGGGTCTGCAATACGGTGACTGGGGATGAGTTTCAAAAATCGCTCCAAGCGCTCTTTGAGGAACCCAAACTCCATATATTTGTAGCGCCCCCACAGAAAGAGGTCTACCTTGACCCGATGCCCTTCTTGAAGCCACTCGTTGGCCCGCTTGGCCTTGAGCGCAAGATCGTTCTCGCCGGTGCCTATTTTAACCTGGATCGACTTAGTCTCTGTAGTATGTGACTTAGCCTTTATTTCCCGGCGTTTCTTCTCCTGTTCGTATTGGAATTTACCATATTCCATTATTTTTGCAACAGGTGGGACCGCATTGGGCGATATCTCAATAAGGTCGAGTCCGGCTTCTTGGGCGCGGGATATCGCGTCGGCTAACTCTAATACGCCAAAATTCTCACCCTCGGGGCCTATGACGCGCACTTGTGCGGCGCGGATCTGATTGTTGATGCGAGTATCCAAAGCGTGTGTGACCTTTACTATACCAGGGTACTGAGCAAAAGAAAAGGGCCCAAGTAGTGTAGAGGGGTGGCCCTTTCTCACTCTTGAACCCAGGGTTATTTTTTGAGGACGATCCCGACTCTGGCCGTATCCAAGACGTATTTGAACGGGGCGAGGTAGTCCCAGGAGAGATAGATCAGCAACCCTCCCAGGAGGAGGGTTGTCACAAACCCAAGCACGATACTGCGAGGCATGAGCGTCACTTTCCAACAATGAACAATATGTTGTAATCAAACTCTAATAATATTGTCCTGTCAATAGTACAAAAAACCACCCATAAGGTGGTTTTCTGTTTTATGTGGAGATGGAGGGAGTTGAACCCTCGTGCAATACAGATTTGAAAGCAGGTCTACAAAAGCTAGTCTACTTCCGATGTCTTAAACATACTCTGTAGAAAGTAAACGAAATCAAAGTATGTAGCAGATCCATGTTTCAAATAGCGAGTGGATCACGTCTCGCTATTCAATCCTGGTTTATAACACCCTGTCTCACACATCAGGCGAGCATGAGAGGATGCAGTCGAACTTTGGCTTACGCGAAAGCGAGACTGTCCGCCGAAAAATACGGCGAAGCAACTGTTTTTGCAGTTATGTTTTCCAGCTTTTTAAGAAGATCTGGTCTTCTCTTTTGCGTACTGACAAATGTTTGTATTGTCTAGGCCTGGCATCCCCAAAGAAAACAGACAAAGAGGTTACGAAAGTAAAATAAATCTGCAGGGCACTTAGTCGAGCGCGACTGGCGCGAGACAGAGAAATTTTTTAGCAAGAAAATTTCGGTGACCTAAGGATTTGATTTTACTGAAGTTCTGGTCTCTTCACGAATGCCAACTAGCGTTTTTTCAAAGTTCTATCTATCTCGCGCTTCGTGTCTCTCTCTTTCATGACGGCGCGTTTGTCATATTTCTTACGGCCACGCGCAACTGCAATGCGAAGCTTCAATTTACTACCTTTATTATACACCGAAATTGGCACTATTGTCAAGCCTTTTTGCCCTTCAAAATCGGCCAAAGTGAGCAACTCTTTTTGGGTGAGCAGCAAACGGCGCGTGTGTTCAGGGTCGTAGCTCGCAGGAGTGTTACTTGGTTGGTAGGGTGGGATAGACATACCCACGATGTAGGCCTCGCCACCTCTTATGACGATGTGTGCGCCCTCGAGCTTGCCGTGCTTTGCTCGGAGGCTCTTGACCTCAAAGCCAAGCAACTCCAAACCCGCCTCGAATTCTTCGAGCAATTCATACTCCAACCGCACCTTTTTGTGTTCGATGAGATTCATCAACCAAAATATAGCATAGTGTGTCGAAAATATTTTTTGCCTAAAAGCTCAAAAATGGTACTATGCGGTATCTATGGCAGAAGGGAACAAAGATAAAAAAGGATCGCAGATGTCCAAGATGCCCTCGGGTGGGTCGTTTTGGGTCAATCTCGCAATGTCAGTTGTGGTGTTTATGCTGCTCGCGGGGGCGTATTCATACTTTACGACTGACCAAGCAAAGAAGCCCGAAGATATCGCCATATCGCAGTTGGCCCAAGACGTGCAGGCGGGGAAGGTGAGTAATATCGTCGTCGATGGCGACAACTTAGCTATTACATACTCAGACAAAACTGAAAAAACTGCCAAAAAAGAGCCAGGCACTGCCTTGACCGACACGCTCAGCAATTATGCGGTGCCCAAAGAGGCTCTTGATAAGGTGACAGTATCTATAAAGCGCGAAACGAGTTGGCAATTTTGGGCATCGGCCTTGGCGCCATTTTTGCCAGTGTTGCTCATGGTTGCATTTTTTGTCTGGTATCTCTCGCGACAAGTAAGGGGGGCGGGCATGCAAGCGTTTTCGTTTGGTCAGAGCAAGCCGCGTGTCACCGACCCCAACGACAGTAGTCAAAAAGTAACCTTTAAAGATGTGGCGGGTGCCAAGGAGGCCAAGCAGGAGTTGCTCGAAATAGTCGACTTTTTGAAGAATCCTAAAAAATTCCTCGACATCGGCGCACGTATCCCCAAGGGTATTTTGCTTATGGGGGCAGCTGGTACTGGCAAGACACTGCTTGCACGCGCGGTTGCTGGCGAGGCGGGTGTGCCATTTTTCTCAATCTCGGGATCAGAGTTTGTCGAGATGTTTGTAGGAGTAGGTGCCTCCCGCGTGCGCGATTTGTTTTTGACAGCCAAGCGCGCAGCGCCGGCCATTATCTTTGTTGATGAGATCGACGCTGTGGGGCGAGTGCGCGGCACGGGTGTGGGCGGCGGCAACGACGAGCGCGAGCAAACACTCAACCAAATTTTGGTTGAGATGGATGGCTTTGAGCCAAACGAAAAGGTGATAGTGATGGCAGCAACCAACAGGCCTGATGTGCTCGACCCTGCACTCGTGCGTCCAGGCCGCTTTGATAGGCGTGTGACTATCGACCTGCCCGACAGACAAGATCGCAACGAGATTTTGCTCGTGCATGCACGCAAAAAGCCGCTCGCCGAGGACGTGAATCTTGAGGTGGTTGCAGAGCGTACACCAGGGTTTTCGGGAGCTGATCTGGCAAATCTCATGAACGAGGCTGCAATTTTGGCCGCGCGTGAGAATCGCAAAACGGTGGGGCAGTTTGACTTGATACGAAGCATTGAAAAAGTGATGCTTGGCCCCGAACGCAAATCACATGTGTTGAACGCAAAAGAAAAAGAGATAACCGCCTACCACGAGGCTGGGCATGCACTCGTGGCCTCGATGTTGCCCTATGCCGACCCAGTGCACAAAATCTCGGTCATCTCTCGTGGGCGAGCGGCAGGCTACACATTGAAACTCCCATTTGAAGACAAGCGCATGCAAAGCAAAAAAGAATTTTTGGATGATATTGCCATGTCTTTGGGTGGTTATGTGGCTGAAAAAGAGGTGTTTGGCGATGTCACAACCGGCCCAAGCAACGACTTGCAGGTGCTCACCAACCTCGCGCGCAGCATGGTGACGCGTTGGGGTATGTCGGAGAAACTCGGTACCATGGCCTACGAAGGCGACGACGGCCGCACTATGTTTGGCCAAGGAGTTGCGGGGCGCGAATATTCAGAAAAACTTTCAGGTGAGATCGATAGCGAGGTTAAACACATCATAGATGGGGCGTATAAAAAAGCGCTCGACATCATTACAGAAAAACGCCCGCTCTTGGATGCAATTGCCTCGCGTCTTGTCGAAGTCGAGACGCTCGAGCGCGAGGAGTTTGAGATGCTCCTTGTGGCGCATGGTGTGATCCCAAAAAAGAAACAAGACATCGAACCCAAGCCAGTCGTTGTAGATTTTTAGAGATTTGTTGCTATAGTACGAAGAGTTGTTTCATGGAGGAGATGATATGCGCCCATTGCTAGTCTTCTTGTTAGGTCTCTTGATCCTTGTGGTTGGTGCGGGTGCGTCGCTCTACGGTCTCTTTGGTGCACCGCCGGAGAATTGGTGGGGCTTGGTGGGGGCCTTCCTGGCTGCGGCCGGATGTTGCATAGCGACCTTTACACTTCTGTATGCTCAAGGAAAGGAAGAGGCTTCCCGCTCCGTCGACCCTACACCTTAGTGCGGTGTAGGATTTTTTTATGTACTAAAATAAAATCCCCGACTCATAACGAGGTCGGGGCTAGGGTTTGGAGTACTACACTCCACACATTTGTTGGGATGGTTTGAAGGATACCCTCGACAAAACCTCGGGCTATGCCATGCATTTCCCTCACCTTAGAGAGATCTCCGTTAGAGATTTTGCCGAGTTTACAAATATTCTCGATACGTGTTTGTAATACGAGGGGCCTAGGTGGCTCTTGGGGTGGTCCTTCATCGCCAAATAGATCGTCGTTGAGGATATATTTCACGCCTATATATCGGTCCAACTCCTGTGGATGACGTAGAAGCTCAATATAGGCGCAAGGGCACCAACAAGAGACATACTGGTCTCCATATCTTGGGTGTCCTATTGCTTCGGGGATGATGGTCAACCATCGAAGTCTTGGGTGCCATGCATAACCGTGTGTGTGCAACATGGCCTTATTTGAGAGTGCGTCGGGGTGTAAGTACCATTTTTTCGGCATGAATTTCACCTCTGCGTGTTTTAAGCACTTCAAGGTGCTCCACTTGCGACAGTACCACATACTGTTGTGGTGGTAAATAAAATCCCCGACTCATAACGAGGTCGGGGCTAGGGTTTGGAGTATTGCTTTCCATACTTCTGTTGGGATGGTTTGGTAAATGCGCGAATAGGGTGGTTTGCCACTGTCGTCTGATTCACCATTAACGAAACGACTAGCTTTTTCGTGCACCCCACGCGCCCGTTCTAGATCTTGAGATCTTAAGAGTAGCGCTGGCTGTCCTGGTGGTCTTTCTCTCCAACGTGCTTGAATCGTGCTATGGATCCATGAGACATTAGGCGGCTTTTGTGGAAGAGTTTTCCAGTGGAATATCTGGATTTCAAGGCGATAGATAACTCCAACAACTCCGCACACATACGGGACGGCGCTGTTGAGAACGGTCACCAAACCACACGGGCTCATCTCTTCGTGGTGAAGTGGGATGAGTTCCTGGCAGCGTGTTGCAGAGGGTATCACCCACAACTCGCCCGTGAAGTTATCAAAAGCGTAGCCGATTTGGGCGAGTATTCCATAGAGGGGGTCTTGGGGTGTTGGGTTGAGTCGATTTCGTTGTGCTGGTCTAGACACGATATTCTCCTGTCTATATATCTTTCGCAACCGTACCACGGAATTATAAAAAGAAAAACCGCTCCCTAAGTAGGGCGCGGCGCGGATACTATAGTGCGGTGACCTTTGCTACTCTTCGAGCTCAATCATCTCTGTCGCCTTATATAACAGCATCTTGCAGAGAATGATGGGCCTCTTAGGGCAAATTTTCGTCAGAGGTTCAAGTACGCTGGTGTGGATGATGGGTATGGTGGCAGACTTGGTTGTCACCTCAAACACTTCGGGAGGAATGTCGCCTTCCAGCAGAGCCATGGTGGCTCCATAGTGAACCAATTCATTAATGTAGTCTAAAACTCTGTCTGCATGCCCAAGTGCTGAGGCATACGGGAATGTGCTAGGGACCGTTGCGCCCAACTGACGTGCCGCCACACTGAAGGAAAACACACGTAGGTGTGGGTGCACCTTGCAGCAAATCGCGACGTTGTGCCGTGCTAGCAAAGTGTCTCCTTCTTTGTGATGAAACTCTGCAAGTAATCTATCCAATTTTTCTTGCGTTGTGCCTTCTGCCCAGGGCAGGGTGATGTGGTTGGGCACGTACTTCGTTCGTTTCATTGGAATTTCCCTCCATGTAATGAACCCACGCTAGAGTACCACACAATGACATCTCACAAAAACAGCTCGTATGCTGTCTTCGTGAATCATAGTGGGCGCGGCAGGGATTGAACCTGCGACCAGTCGTGTATAAGACGACCGCTCTACCACTGAGCTACGCGCCCGAACATATCACCGCTCTCGTTGCCAAATATACTCCACTTACTACTCAAAGTGTAGTGCACCGGCTTGTGCAGCGAGCGTCTCCGCCAAAAGGGGGTGTCGCACCAAGTCCTCGTCTTGCTGTATCAACTCGAGCGCCTCTTTGCGCGCGGCCTCGACAAGCTTCAAATTTTTTAGCGCCTCCATGCCGATGTCGGAGATGCCCCACTGTTTGCGGCCCGAAAGTTCGCCAGGCCCACGCTGTAGTAAATCTTGCTCGGCAAGCTCAAATCCGTTTTTGGCAGTAACAAGTGCTTTGAGTCGAGCAAGCGTTGCCTCGCCGCGGCTTTCGGGACAGAGGTAGCAATAGGCTTGGTGGTTGCTGCGCACGACGCGCCCGCGCAGTTGGTGCAACTGCGAAAGTCCAAAGCGCTCGGCGCCCTCGATGAGTATGACGGTGGCGTTTGGTACATTGACCCCAACCTCGACCACCGAGGTGGCAACCAGTATATCGATTTCGTGATTTGCAAACTTGGCCATCGTGTCATCTTTTTCCTTCGGGGTCATTTTGCTGTGGAGGATGTCTATCACATAGTCTTGAAAGACGTCTTTTTTAAGCCGCTTAGCCTCCTCTTTTACCGACTTTGCTTGCAGGGCGAATGCTTTGTCTGGGTCGGGCTCGTCTATACGTGGACAGATGATGTAGGCTTGCCGGCCCTCTTTGAGTTGTGTATGGATTTTCTCATACGCTCTCAGACGCTCTGTTGGTTTTACAATCTCCGTGATAATCGGCTTGCGTCCAGGCGGCATACCCTCAAGTAGTGTGAGGTCGAGGTCGCCATACACGGTGAGTGCGAGTGTACGGGGGATTGGTGTTGCGGTCATAGAAAGGAGGTGTGGGAGTGGAATTTCCCCGCCCAAACGACCAGGGTCGCCCGGTCGGGCGGGCTTCTTTGCCAACATGCGGCGTTGGTTGGTGCCAAAGCGATGCTGTTCGTCGATTATCACAAGTGCTAGATGTTTAAACTGTACTGCTTTTTGTATCAGTGCGTGTGTGCCTATCAAAATTGGTATCTCGCCTCCCGCCACCCATTTGAGTAGTTGCGTACGCGAAATGGGGGTCGCTACCTTTTGGTTCTGCCGGCTCGCGGATTTGGAGGGGAATTTATAACAGCCCGAGCCGGTAATAAGCCCAATGTTGATGGGCCCCGTTATAACGGGATCAAAAAACTTAATAAACGACTCAAAATGTTGCTTGGCTAAAATCTCGGTCGGGGCCATATAAGCCACCTGCAGTGTGCCATATGTCTGATTTTCTGGCCGAGTGTGTACTGTTGCGTATGCGGCCACGGCAGCGACCGCCGTCTTGCCCGAGCCCACATCGCCCTCGAGCAAACGCGACATAGGGGCGCCGGCGTGCATATTGCTCAAAATAGTTTTAATTGCGCGAGTTTGTGCTGGAGTGGCAGTAAAGGGAAATGCTCTCACAAACGAGTCGATCTCGCTTTTCTCTACGTCTATGACAAAACTCTTTTCATGCGACTGTTTGATGCGCTCTTGGCCGCGCTCGAGTTGTATAAGAAATACTTCTTCAAACGCAAATCGTTTGCGTGCCGCCTCGGCATCCTTAAGATGTTCAGGGGTGTGTATCCACACCAAGGCCGTCTTCAGTGTGGGCAAATTATATCGCTTCAGGATCTCGGGAGGTATTGGGTCGTGTGCGTGCTCCACAGCGCCCCCTGCAATTATTTTTTGTATTGCATGGCGGGACCACAGTGATGGGATCCCGCGGCTCTCGGGGTATTGAGCAAAGAAGTCATCCGCAGAAACATTCTTCCGAAAAGGTCCTCGGTTCTCCTCGTCGGACTCGGCCAGACCATTTTCTTCAGAATGTTTCTGCTCCTGTACGAATAAGTTTTCTTCCGTTGCGGAGACTTTTTCTAACTGTGGGTTGGCGATGTAGAGCTTGCCAGGTGAGCCCGCCACCTTGCCCGTGGCTTTGACTCGCGTGCCGTCTGCATACATCTTTGCGATGTATGGTTGGTTAAACCACATGAGTTTTACTCGGCCGCTTTGGTCGCGCAGATATCCTTCGCTTATGGGGATACGTCGCTTCCACGATTTTTTGGTCTCTAATTTTTCGAGTACTCCCACGAGCGTGGCGTCTTGCCCAAGCACCAACCCCCCGACACTCGACTCCTCGCCACCTTGCTCGTAGCGAAAAGGGAAGTGGAAGAGCAGGTCGCGCACCGTCTCGATGTGCAGTTT